>NZ_VOZD01000005.1:0-162553 GCF_013419915.1 Acinetobacter sp. YH12043 | reverse complement strand
TTAGAGGAATAGCTACTCGATATGACAAGCTCAAAAGAAATTATCAAAGTTCTGTTGCCTTAGCCTGTATATTTTTATGGCTACCGTTATAGGGTTAATTATGAACAGTAAGTGTCAACAGACCCTATATTTTTCTCAGTTTGGTGCGTGATATTTATACCAATGTGCTGCAATATCACCCCGTCGGCAAATCCACACCTTTTCATGACCTTGCACATAATCGAGGAACTTTTGTAGGGCTTTAAAGCGTCCTGGCCGCCCTAAAATACGACAATGCATCCCGATCGATAGCATTTTTGGTTCAGTTTCACCTTCAGCATAGAGCACATCGAAGGCATCTTTTAAATATTGATAGAATTGCTCCCCGCTATTAAAGCCGCCCGGTGAACTAAATTTCATATCATTGCTTTCTAAAGTATAGGGGATGATCAAATGAGGGCGTGTTTCACCTGCCTGATTGGTCAATGTACTCCAAAATGGCAAGTCATCTCCATAGTTGTCGCAATCATATTGAATCTGAGGAAATTCAGCCAGTAACTGACGGGTATTTGGACTATCACGACCGGTATACCAGCCAGTCGGTGCTTTGCCGAACAGGGTTTCCAGTACGCTAATCGCCTGATCCATATATTGGCGTTCAAGCTCAATTGGCATGTCCTGATAATGCACCCAGCGCTGACCATGTGACACTACATCATAATTGGCTTCTTTAATCGCTTCGACTATATAAGGGTTGCGGATTAAAGCCATCCCAACCCCAAAAATAGTCATCGGCAGATTACGCTTTTTAAACTCGTTATGAATGCGCCAGAAACCTGCACGTGAGCCATATTCATACATGGAATCCATCGACATGTGTTTGTCTGGAAAGCTAGCCGCGCCGATAATGTCAGATAAAAATTGTTCTGAACCGGCATCACCATGTTCAATGTGGTTTTCACCACCTTCTTCATAATTCAGTACAAACTGAACTGCGACACGGGCCTGATTGGGCCATTTTACTTTAGGTACATCACCATGATAGCCAATCAAGTCACGTGAATAAGGCTGGTTTCGAATTTGATCTATGAGTTCTTGTCCGCGTAGATAGGTACTGGTCACGTTTAATCCCTGATGTGTTATATCAAACAGTAAAATTGAATAAGCGTGACAAGCAATTTATGCGCCAAAAAGGATCATTAAATTTTCATGAAGTTTCATTAATAGTTCGATCTAATCTAGGATGATTAGGAAGTGTAAGACCATAATTATTGAATATTCTTTCTACTCTAAAATAGGGAATTTTATTTTTACTACATATCTTTTTAAGTTTTTCCTCATCTTTGGATGAAATTTTAATTCCACCAATTACAGTACAAATTAAATCTGTATAAGGAATTTTTTGGATCGGTTCATTTGTATAAGGTCTTAAAATTCTAAACTCTTTTTCATAGCTCCATTCTTCAGATTTCGTTGTATAGATCTCTAATATTTTCCATTTAGGGTTTAAACGATCCTTTAATGTAATTAGTGGCATTTCATTAGAATATCTTATAGGAATAGGTAAAAAGTTCTTATATTTTTGACTAGATATAAGCATATCTCTTTTATGAAATTTAAATTCTGTTCAGGCTTTGTAAAACTTATAGTCCCTTCTGTTAGAAGCTTTAATCGACTATCAGTAATAGGCTGATGTTTATATAAATATATGTAGTTTTCATCTTGATAAACGAATGGATATTCTAAAATATTGAGCAAATTAGCAAACTCTATCTAATCTATTGAATTAGTAATCTATATACTTTTTAAACATACTCATCAAGATCAAAAATAAGAAAATACCCCTCATCCTAACCTTCTCCCAAAGGGAGAAGGAACTTTCCAAGAATTTATTTAAATAGTGGAAATTCCCTCTCCTTTAAGGAGAGGGTCAGGGAGAGGTAATTAAAACAAGAAATACCTTTGCGCCATCGGCAACACTTCCGCTGGCTCACAAGTCAAATGCACACCATCAGCACGAACCTCATAAGTTTCTGGGTGCACTTCCATCACAGGACAGTAACTATTATGTTTCATATCCTGTTTAGTTACCTGGCGTGTCGCCTTACATGGTGAAATCAACTTTTTCAGACCTAATTTTTCATGTACGCCATTCTCAATTGCGACTTGCGACAAGAACGTAATACAGGTGTTATGCACTCCACGCGGATAAGCCCCAAACATTGGACGATAATGCACAGGCTGTGGCGTTGGAATAGAAGCATTAATATCACCCATCGGCGCTGCTGCAATCATCCCACCTTTGATAATCATGGATGGTTTCACCCCAAAGAATGCAGGTTTCCACAATACCAGATCAGCTAACTTACCTTCTTCAACAGAGCCAATTTCATGGCTTAAACCGTGAGTAATTGCAGGATTAATCGTATATTTGGCGATATAACGTTTAACCCGATTATTGTCCCTATAGGCTGTATCACCTTCCAAAGGCCCACGTTGCACTTTCATTTTATGCGCCGTTTGCCAAGTCCGTAAAATTACTTCACCCACACGACCCATCGCCTGAGAGTCTGATGACATCATGGCAATCGCACCCATATCCTGCAATATATCTTCTGCAGCAATGGTTTCGCGTCGGATACGGCTTTCTGCAAAGGCCACATCTTCTGCAATCGCTGGATCTAAATGGTGACAGACCATCAACATGTCTAAATGTTCATCGATGGTATTGACGGTATATGGACGAGTTGGATTAGTTGAAGATGGCAATACATTCGGTTGACCAATGGCTTTTAGAATGTCCGGTGCATGTCCGCCACCTGCACCTTCAGTATGATAAGTATGAATGGTTCGATTTTTAAAAGCTGCTAAAGTTTCTTCTAGAAAGCCACTTTCGTTTAGTGTGTCAGTGTGAATCGCGACCTGCACATCGTACTGGTCGGCCACAGTCAGACAGTTATCAATCGCTGCTGGTGTCGAGCCCCAATCTTCATGCAATTTTAAACCCACTACACCAGCTTTAATTTGTTCTGCAATTGGCTCTGGCTGGCTCAAGTTACCTTTACCCAATAAACCAATATTCATCGGTAAATCATCAATCGCTTGCAACATGGTGGCAATATGCCAAGGTCCTGGAGTTACTGTAGTCGCAGAAGTTCCAGCTGCCGGACCCGTACCGCCACCGACCATCGTGGTTGTGCCAGACATCAGTGCCGTTTCAACTTGCTGCGGGCAGATCCAGTGAATATGGGTATCAATTCCGCCAGCTGTTAATATTTGTCCTTCGCCAGCAATGACTTCTGTAGCTGCACCGAGTGGAATGGTAATATTTGGCTGGATATCCGGGTTACCGGCTTTACCGATTTTCCAGATTCGACCATTTTTTAGGCCTACATCGGCCTTTACAATACCCCACCAGTCAACAATCAGCGCATTTGTAATGACAGTGTCAGCCACTTCGGATGACAAAAGTTGTGATTGACCCATACCATCACGAATGACCTTGCCGCCACCAAATTTAACTTCTTCACCATAAGTGGTGAAATCCTGTTCGACTTCAATGAATAATTCAGTATCAGCTAGACGAACACGATCTCCTACAGTCGGTCCAAACATTTCGGCATAAGCACGACGTGACATTTTCATGATTTATAAACCTTTATAATTCTGCTGCAATTTTTATGAATCGAGCTTGCCCATGATTCGCCCGGCGAAACCGTAAACCTCACGTTTACCTGCTAGTGCAACCAATTCCACATCACGTTTTTGCCCTGGCTCAAAACGAATCGCCGTACCAGCAGCAATATTTAAGCGAAAGCCTTTGGCCAGCTCACGATCAAATTGCAAGGCATCATTGGCTTCAGCAAAGTGAAAGTGTGATCCGACCTGAATCGGTCGATCACCAATATTAGCAACAGTCACTTTCAAGATTTCCCGACCGACATTCATTTCAATATCGCTCTCAGGTGTAAAAATTTCCCCTGGAATCATATGCTGCTCCTATACGATCGGTTGATGGACAGTGACCAGCTTTGATCCATCTGGAAAGGTTGCCTCGACCTGCACTTCTGCAATCATTTCCGGAATGCCTTCCATGACATCATCACGTGTCAATAAGGTCGTACCGTAATGCATTAATTCACTGACCGTCATGCCATCACGCGCACCTTCAAGCAATGCCGCAGAAATATAGGCAATGGCTTCAGGATAATTCAGCTTCAAACCTCGGGCTTTACGACGCTCTGCCACCAGACCCGCAGTAAAAATCAGCAGTTTATCTTTTTCTGTAGGATTGAGTTCCATAACTGGTTCCTCATTGATATATATGTATTTCTAAGCAAAATATGTGCAAGATTCGATATTTGGTGTTCTCTCCCTTTGGGAGGGAGTTAGAGGGAGGGTTTTAATAAATGTTTAATCATCTCTCCCTAACCCTCTCCTATAAGGAGAGGAAATTAAAGGATTACGTCCGCCAAATCCTCGGAAATGCCTCATCCAGACCGAACCAGTAACGTCTTAATCGAGCGCGAATTGCAGCAAAACCATCATGGCATTGACGAACATCATCTCCCAGAAAACGCGCGCTTATTACATCACCGAGCAAAGTCAAGGTAATCGGTACATCCATTCGCATAATCAGTTCACGAATTAAGTCGAGATGTGGTTCCAGATAAAAACTCGCACGATATTTTTCAGGCGGTATAGCCCAGAAGCTGCCCATCACCGCATGTCCATTCATACCTAGACATGAATTGAGCCAACGGTCATTGCCTTTAAAATTCAAAGTATCTGCGACCAGCAATTTGTCTTTGCGCCAAAGTTGAAAACGGTTTTGATAAGCCCCCTGTGCAAACTGTTCATCTCGTGCCTGACGGCCGATCACCAGCATATCCCAACCGATAAAACTGGCTGCTGTATCTAAGTGGACGATTGTTTCGGAACTCGCATTAGCACCATCAAACAGCATGGTTTCTTGAGGTAGCCATTCAAAAATCGCATTGTCATTTAAACGGATATGGATGTGCTGAAAAGCTTGCTTGCCATTGGTTCTGTACCACTTACCCGCACCTGGTGTGGTCACCAAGGCATGAGCATTAGCATCTACCTGCATATCAAAAGTGAGATGATCCCCACCGGCAATCCCTGCTGGCGGATGCACGATAATGGCATGGCAAATCCCATTGGCTTCTGGCCATAACATTTTCTGGATGCGTACCGGTCCATGATGCTTGCGATGTTGCAAAATGGTTCGCGCAGTCTGTTGCTGCGCCTGAAATCCCATTTCCAGACGTGCATACCATAAGTTCTGCTGCGTGCTTTTTTCTGCCAGTTCGTGCATCAACAAATCAATCCAATATCATCTGAAAATGATTTTCCAGGCATTAAGCCAAACCAATGACAGCAACAACTGCAGCTAGACCACCAACGATCTGCTTGCCATAAGGCATATATTTTTTCACGAATGCACCCAGAGCCAAGCCTGCACCATAAATCAAAGCCATTGCTGAAACCATACCGACAATTAATAGCGATACATGTCCACCTTGACCCAGTTCACTTCCATGCGCTACGCCGTGGAAGCTGGCCAATAAGATTGCAGCGAGAGGCAAAACCTTATTCGATTTAGTCCATAGCGCAATAGCTAAAATGACCAGTGAAGCGATGATGCCTGACTCAGCCAGTGAAGTTGAAAGCAGACCTTCACTACCGAGCACAAAGCCTGCAACCATCGCTACTGCCAGACCGATGAGACCCGAGATTTTCCAGCGTTGATTTGCAGTCCACATCAATACACCAAAGGCAATCGCCATCATCAGGTGATCTAAACCAGTAAAAGGATGGACAAAGCCAGACCAGAATCCACTGTGATGGTCATGTCCCGCGTGAGCAAATGCCAACATCGGTAAAGCTGCCACGCTTGCAACCAGTAACTGTTTGAATAGACGCATGATGAATTTCCCCTTAAGACTTAAATAAACCTTGTTTTTCGATAAAGCTGATAATTTCGTTCAAGCCATCTTGTGTTTTCATATTAGAAAATAAAAATGGTTTATCGCCACGCATGCGCTTCGCATCCTGATCCATCACCTCTAGGCTGGCACCCACCATTGGTGCTAAATCTGTTTTATTGATAATCAGCAGATCCGACTTGGTAATTCCCGGACCACCTTTACGTGGAATCTTCTCGCCACCGGCAACATCGATCACATAGAGAGTTAGATCGGACAATTCGGGACTAAAGGTTGCCGCAAGGTTATCGCCACCACTTTCAATAATGATCAGCTCCAGCCCATCAAACTTTTCACACAAATCATCAATCGCAGCCAGGTTAATGGACGCATCTTCACGAATTGCAGTATGAGGACAGCCGCCTGTTTCTACACCGACAATACGGTCTGGCGACATCGCTTCATGTCGGGTTAAAAAGTTCGAGTCTTCTTTGGTGTAGATGTCATTGGTGACCACTGCCATATTGTATTTTTCACGCAGTGCAAGACATAAATTCAGGGTTAAAGCCGTTTTACCTGATCCAACCGGACCACCAATTCCAACGCGTAATGGACTACGTTCTGACATGTTGATTTCCTTTATTACATTTTCTGGGCATCAGTTTTAATGATGCTTTTCGATCTTTTTACTGCTGCTCTGGTCTGAAGATTATGACCGGAATAAGCGTGAATACTGGGTTTCGTGCGACATGCTTAACATGGCATATTGCGGCAATGCGCTGCTGATTTCATGATCGTCCAAAGCTAATGCCACCTGTACAGCTTCAGGAATTTCCTGATGTAATTGCCATATAATCCGCTGCCCGCTCATTTGCCCGAGTGGAATGGTTTTTACTGCTGCCAGCACCTGATTTTCCAAAACCGTAAAGCTATAAGCAGTTAATACATCGGCAAGATCTAAACCCAGCTCACCACATAAATGTGCATACACCGGCACAAACCCTAATTGCTTTTTTACGCTCGGGGGCTGTTTTAAAACATCTCTAATCCATGCATTCAAGGAAAATGCCAACTGTTGAGATTCAGCCAGTAATTCTTTGGATTCTCGGCTGGCCCGATACAGTTCTGCCCAATATTGAAACTGTTCAGGATTATCAAAAGACTCCACCAGACGCTTGAGTACTGGAAGCTCAAAACGCACCAGCAGCATTTCCAGTACTTCCTGGAAGTAGCTCACACAAGAGGCTTCATCATGCACCATGCCTTTTTCGATAACGCTTTCCACCCCTTGTGAATAACAGTACGCTCCAATCGGCAATGCCGTTGAAGATAAAGTCAGCAAGCTGAGCAGTTGAGACGCATTAGTGATGGACATGATGTAAAGCCTTGATTGGGCTTAAACGGTGGTCATGCTGATGCTGTGCATAAGCCCCACTTTCAGGTTCAAATGGGTGCATGACTTCATTAACTTCAAGACCTAAACCTTGCACCATTTCAGCCAGTACATGATCTGGTTCAAAGTACAATGCAGTAGGTGTGAGCATTAGAGGAACATGACGATTCCCCAGATGATAGGCTGCTTTTAATAAGTCAAAGCTATTGTCCGTAGTCACCTGAATCAATTTTTCAGGCTTCGCATCGACCCGAAGAATGTCGCCCTGTTCAGTTGCTATAAAAGAACCACTACGCAAAATTCCTGTACGTGGTAAATCTGCACCAATATCGACACCATTTTTTAAAGTTGCACGAAAACGGCTCTTTTGTCGTGTATCGAATGTGAGTTCAAGAGACTCAAAATCACTTTCTGGTGCAATTTTTTCCAAACGTTGCGTATAAATTTTCATAACTACCCTACTGATGCTGATAAATCCTGTATTTGTTCCAAATTGAAACCAAATAATTTTTAGCATTTAAAATTTGCATCAAAATAAAGCAGTTATCGTGCCAACTTGGTTTATCAGATGTTCTAATATTAAATAGATAATCCGTATTTATCTCATGAATAAATAGCACGCATTAAAAAACCGCCACTTTTTAATGACGGTTTTAAATGAAGTTGGGTTCAAAAAAGGATAGTAAAATTAAATCGCCACCAGATCCCGAATACCTTTTTCTGGCATTTCGCTTCCAATACCTTGAGCAATCACTTGCCCACGTGCCATGACGGTATAACCATCTGCCAGTTCTTCAGCAAAGTCATAGAACTGTTCCACCAGAACAATTGCCATTTCACCGCCATCAGCCAGCTTACGAATTACCCGACCAATATCTTTAATGATAGATGGCTGAATCCCCTCAGTCGGTTCATCCAAAATGAGCACACGCGGTTCAGATGCCAATGCGCGAGCAATCGCCAGTTGTTGTTGCTGGCCACCGGATAAGTCACCGCCGCGTCGATACTTCATTTCTTCTAATACCGGAAAAATCTCATAAAGATGTTCCGGAACTTTACGGGTTTTGGCTCCTTTAAATTTCGCCATGCCAATCAAAATATTTTCTTCTACTGTTAGGGTTGAAAAGATATCTCGTCCTTGTGGCACATAAGCCAAACCTGCCCGTACTCGCTGTTCAGGACTCAGTTTGGCAATATCTTTGCCATCTAAAAGGATCTGACCTGATTTGATGGGCAATATCCCCATCAGACATTTCAGTAATGTCGTTTTACCAACACCGTTACGACCCAAAACCACTGAGCACTCACCGACAGGCGCATTGAAAGACACATCACGTAAAATGTGACTACCGCCATAAAACTGATTTACATCTTTAACTTCTAGCATCAGTCAGCCCCTTAACGTCCAAGATACTTTTCAATGACCTCTTCATTGGCCTGTACTTCTGCCAATGTGCCCTCAGCCAGAATCGCCCCTTGTGCCAGCACCGTTACTTTTTCACTAATGGTATCGATGAAGCTCATATCGTGTTCGATGACCACCAGCGTATGATTCTTTTTCAGTTCCAGACACAGTTCAGCAGTCCGTTCGGTTTCGGCATCGGTCATCCCTGCCACTGGCTCATCCAGTAAAATGAGTTTTGGACGTTGCATCAGCAGCATACCAATTTCCAGCCATTGCTTCTGACCGTGCGATAAAAGCCCTGCAGGTTTGTGAATAAATTCCTGCAAGCGGATTTGCTGTAACGATTCATCCAAGGCATTTTGTGCATCCGGATCGAGCTTGCTGAAAAAGCTTTTTTTAACACGTTTATCTTTAGGTGCAGCCAAGAGCAAATTTTCCATCACGGTGAAATTTTCAAACACCGTTGGTTTCTGGAATTTACGCCCGATGCCAGCTTCTGCAATTTCTTCAGTACTCATTTTCGCCAGATTATAGGTTTGGCCAAAAAATGCAGAACCTTCAGTAGGACGGGTTTTCCCGGTAATGACATCCATCAACGTGGTTTTACCCGCGCCGTTTGGCCCAATGATGCAGCGCAATTCACCTTCTTCGATATACAGCGATAAATCATTTAAGGCACGGAAAGCATCAAACCAGACACTGACTTTTTCCAGATAAAGTGCGATCCCATGGCTAAAATCTGGCCCTTGCTCTTTTGGTCGGCCATAGCCTTCAGAAGCATGGCCGCCATGAGGTTGTAAAATTTCACTCATTCGCTACGCTCCTTTTTAAAACGGTCAAATAATCCAATCACGCCTTTAGGCAGGAAGATGGTGACCACAATAAATAATGCCCCCAGAATTAATAACCAGGCTTCTGGATAGGCCACAGTAAAGTAAGTTTTAACTGCATTAATTAAGCCTGCACCCAGGATCGGACCGATCAAGGTACCGCGACCGCCAGCCGCTACCCAGACTGCCATTTCAATCGAGTTCACAGGATTCATTTCGCTCGGATTAATAATCCCGGCTTGTGGTACATACAGTGCACCAGCGATACCTGCAATCACAGCAGATAATACCCAGGCTGAAAGCTTGTACCATAAGGTGCGGTAACCTAAATATTGCAGACGGTTTTCACTATCACGAATCGCGCCAAGCACACGACCATAAGGTTTATTCATTAAATGGCGTAGACCAACAAAGCACAGCAATAACACCAGAGCCGTGATAAAACATAGGCTGGCACGCATCGGTGCTGATGTGATGTCCATGCCTAAAATGGTTTTGAAACCGGTAAAACCGTTATTCCCGCCAAAGCCTGTTTCATTGCGGAAGAATAAAAGTGCTGCCGCAAAAGTCATCGCCTGAGTAATAATCGAGAAGTAAACGCCTTTGATTTTTGAGCGGAAAGCAAAGAAGCCGAAAATAAAGGCAATTAGTCCTGGTACCAAGACCACAAGTATCATGGCCCACCAGAAATGATTAGTCCCCACCCAAAACCAGGGTAATTCAGTCCAGCTCAGAAAGCGCATAAAGTCAGGCAAACCATCACCTGCTGATTGACGCATTAGATACATCCCAAAGGCATAACCACCCAAGGCAAAGTACAGGCCATGACCTAAACTTAAAATACCGGCATAGCCCCAGACCAGATCAAGTGCTAAAGCCACCAACGCCAGGCACATGATCTTGCCGATCAAAGTGACCCAATAAGCAGACAGATGCAGGCTCGAATCCGCTGGCAATAAATGTAACCATGGCAAGGCCAGTAAAATAACAAAACAGATCGCAATTGCGAGTGCGCTATAAGGTTTATCTGAAAGTAATGATGTGATTTTCATAGGCTTACTCCACAAAGCGTCCTTTAATGGCAAACAAACCTTGTGGACGTTTCTGAATAAACAAAATCACAAGAACCAAGAGAATAATTTTTGCCAATACTGCACCCATACCAATTTCCAGTACGGTACCACTGACACCCAGTCCCAAAGCGGCAAGAACTGCACCCCATACCTGACCAACACCACCGACAACAACCACAAGGAAAGCATCGATAATGTAGTTCTGGCCCAAATCTGGCCCAACATTACCCACTTGAGCCAAGGCACAGCCGGCAAGACCGGCAAGACCTGAACCCAGACCAAATGCCATCATGTCAATCCGGCTGGATCGGATACCGACAGCACGAGCCATTTGACGATTTTGCGTAACGGCACGGACAAATAGACCGAAACGGGTTTTATTCAGTAGATAAACCAGCAACAGTAAGACAGCTACAGTAAAGACAATAATTGCGATACGGTTATAAGGCAGCATCAGGCTTGGGGTAATGGAGATCCCGCCTGAAAGCCATGAAATATTGGACACTTCAACATTTTGTGCGCCAAAGATCATCCGCACCAATTGCATCAAGATCAGGCTCACCCCGAAGGTTGCCAGCAGTGTTTCCAGCTGACGACCATACAGTGGACGAATCACGGTACGTTCGATCAGCATGCCAATCACGGCACTGACAATGAATGCTGCAGGAATCGCTGCGATCAGATACCAATCTACCAAACCACTAAAATGGGATTTAAAGAAACTTTGCACTACATAAGTGGTATACGCCCCGATCATGATCAGCTCGCCATGCGCCATATTAATGACGCCGAGCAAACCATATGTAATGGCTAATCCTAAAGCCGCAAGCAATAAAATACTGGCAGTACTTAAACCGGAAAATACATGTCCAGCCCATTCACTGGCCTGAATTCGGGTTTTGATACTACTTCTGGCATCGACCAGCGCTGCTTTTAAATCAGGATGCAGATTTGGCTGAGCCAGTTCATTTTGAACCAGTGCAAGAACGTCTGGTCTGTTGGAATCTTTTAAAACTTTTGCCGCTTCTATTTTGGTCAGGACATTTTCAGATTGATAATCCAGACGTGCTTTTAACTGGGCAAAACGTGATTTAACCGTATTGTTTTTTTCATTTAAATACATCTGATTGATGGCTTTAGCATCAAGTTCGGACAAGTTATTTTCCAGAATATCAATCGCCTCAAGTCGCTGAGAGGCTTCTTCTGAATTTAATTTCTTTTTTGCTAAACCAAAGGTCAGTGCTTTATTTAAGGTATTTACCAGCGTAATTTGCGATAAATCAGATGGCCAGGTTTCCACGGTTTTTCCGTCAGGATAGCTAACCAGTTTGTCTTCTGCTTCCAGAATATAAGTATTGCCTGAACTGTCAGTATAAAGCTGATCTTTTTCAACAAACTCTGCCAGCTGATCAAGTTGTTCAACACTGGCAGGCCACTGGTTTAATAAAGCACGACGAGTGGCAAAGTCCCCACGAACAAACTGCTGAATAGCATCAAGTGACTGTTGAGATGATTGCGATACGGTTGTTTCGCTAGATTGAGTTTCCGCATGCACCATATTGAGACACAAACACTGACTCAAAATTAAAAAAATGGCCGCGAGATTTAGGCGAGTGGACATGAGTGCCCTCCCTATTTATATATTTAACGCTGTCCCGTCCGGGAGATGAAAAACCAGAAAGGCCTACTGCCGGAGCAGCAGGCTTTGGAGGAAATTATTTAGGAATGTATGGGCTCCATGGCTCAGCAGCGATGGTTTTCGGAGTCTTATAAACCACGTCAAACTGACCATCACCACGGATCTGACCAATCATCACTGGTTTATGTAAATGATGGTTGTTAGCATCCATTTGTAACTGATAGCCAGATGGTGCATCAAAGGTCTGACCTGCCATCGCTTCACGAACTTTATCCACCTCAGTAGAACCGGCTTTTTCTACCGCCTGTTTCCACATATTGACACCCACATAAGTCGCTTCCATCGGGTCATTGGTCACAAACTTGTCTGCATTAGGCAATTTGTATTCCACGGCATACTGTTTCATCTTGCCGCTGAATTCAGTATTTTTCGGATTTTTCACGGACATGAAGTAGTTCCATGCCGCTAAATGGCCGACCAATGGCTTGGTATCAATACCACGAAGCTCTTCTTCACCTACAGAGAATGCCATAACAGGAATATCAGAAGCTTTAATGCCCTGGTTACCCAATTCACGATAGAACGGTACGTTTGAATCGCCGTTGATGGTTGAGATCACCGCAGTCTTTTTACCTGCAGCAAATTTTTTCACGTTACCGACAATGGTTTGATAATTACTATGACCAAATGGTGTGTACTCTTCCATGATGTCAGCATCAGCAACGCCTTTAGATTTCAGGAAAGCACGAAGAATTTTGTTGGTGGTACGCGGATAAACATAGTCTGTACCTAGTAATACAAAGCGTTCTGCTTTACCGCCTTCTTCACTCATCAGATATTCAACAGCAGGAATCGCTTGCTGGTTAGGCGCAGCACCGGTATAGAAAATATTTTTAGACTGTTCCTGACCTTCGTATTGGACTGGATAGAACAATAAGCCATTTAACTCTTCAACCACTGGCAATACCGATTTACGTGATACCGAAGTCCAGCAACCAAAGATGACCGCAACTTTATCCTGAGTGATGAGCTGACGTGCTTTTTCAGCAAATAGTGGCCAATCAGATGCTGGATCAACGATAACTGGTTCAAGCTTTTTACCTAAGACACCCCCATTGGCATTGATTTCATTGATCGCCATCAACGCTGTGTCTTTTAATGAAGTTTCAGAAATGGCCATCGTGCCAGATAAAGAATGCAAAATACCAACTTTAATCGTTTCCCCACTAGTTGCAGCTGCTTTCGGCTCAGAGGTAGCGGCCGTTTTATCTTCAGGCGACTTTGAACAACCTGTTAAAGTCAGTATTCCCAACATTGCAGCAACAATTAAATTTTTAGAAAACTTTTTTTGTTCGACTTTCATGTACTTCTCTCCAACCTTAGTTAGGCTTTTTTAGAAAATTTGAGAGAAGCTATTCAAATACTGTGCCACTTTTAATTTATAATTTTAACCCACTGAATTTCATTATGATTATCTATTTAAAATAAAAATAGAGATTAAATTTTGCACCAATAAATACATGTTGCTCTAAAATAGAAAATAAAATCTGAGGCTGAAAATCAATTAATTAGCCTATAAAAACCTCAAAAAAGTGCAGCCTTTTAAATCAAAATATTAAAATGCTTACTAATGATGCATAAATAAAATGAGCAGAAAATACATCTGCTCATCAATATAATTTATTTTTCATCAATAAAATTTTGCATATGCTGCAAAACTTCCGCCGTCTTTTCACCATGTAGCCAGTGCCCTGCATTTTCAATCACTGCAATCTGTGCATGAATAAACTGCTGATTGATGGCTTCAAAATGTTCAGATTTAGAGATATATGATGAATTTCCACCTCTTAAGAATAACGCTGGAAGTTCATTTTTTTCTATCTTATTCCAAGCAGTAATATCTTCATAATGATCAAACAGTGCTTGCACATTAAACAACCACTGCCCTTTATTAAATGATTTTAAAAGAAACTGGATGACCATTTCCTCTTGAATATATTCACGCATAATTTTTGCTGCTTCATTTCGTGAAGCGACTTGCGCCTGCTGGACTGCAAACAAGGCTTTAAATATTTCAGAATGATGATTTTCTTGATATTGAATTGGCGTGATATCTAATACAACCAGTTTTTCAATCAGATCAGACGCCAGGTCTGCCAGCTTCATGGCAATTTTTCCGCCCATTGAATGCCCGACTGCAATAAATTTTTTAATATTTAAACTGGCTAAAGTTTCTAAAATATCTTCGGCCATGATTTGATAATTCACTTCATCAGAATGGCCAGATAAACCATGATTTCTGACATCAATTTGAATCGTAGTTGCCTGCTCTGAAAAATGTCGGGCTAACATACCTAAATTACTTAAACTACCAAATAAACCGTGAATAAATACCATTGGGGCTAAAGTTGATGTTTCATGGGTTTGTATTTGATAATTCAGGATCATTTGAGAATTCCGTGATTTCCTATGTTAGGTGTTAATAGTGGAGTTATATTGGAAGTTAATCAATTGCCAATGACATAATTTAAAATTTTACTTAGGCTATTTTGATAGAAGTAAAATCTGCTTAGGCTAAATTGTAAGATCTGCTCATAATTGAGTGTCACACTAGATCATTAATAAAAAAAATATTTTAAAATTTTTAGGAAATATACGAGTTTTAGAGGTTTATTTGGTATTAAGTTTTAGTTATGGGATATGGATTTTGCGAGAATAAATATAAAGTAGAAAATTGCTTAGGCTATTTTACCGTGCAATGATTTTACCGCCCTTCGTTTGAGTAAAAAAGAAACATATAAATATTTAATATTTCTTAATAAATTTCAAAATTAGCTGATATTTACCCGGTAAAATTTGTATATAAATAGATTTTTATAAAGTTTATTTAATGAATAATTTAAAAAGTACTGAAATCCATATGCTACGTATCAGAGTATTTATGCATTTTATAAACAAGCTGAAAGTCGAAAAAAGGGGCTAATTTTTTGGCCCTACCCTTTTTTATCCGTCTATACCTTTATCAAGATCAACATTCCTAAATAAGATATGAATATTTAATTTCATTAGCTTCTATATGCTTCATATCTGATAGTTTAAAGTAGTGTATAAAATGTATTCTAAGGCTATCTTATGAACAATTTAGTTAAAAAAAGCATTGAATTCTTAGTGGAACAAGACGTTGTTGAATCAGCAGAATGTGTAATAGCAGAAGCGGGTTTAACTCCAGCAGAATTGATCACGATAGTTTATGGTGAAATTGTTCGAACAAGTCAAATACCTATTATTCCTCAAGTAGGAACTAAGGATTTCAATATAGCTCGATTAACAGCAGCGAGTTCCTTTATTCCAACTGTCAAAGTTTCCACTCCGGAACAGAAGGATGCATTTTTAAATGATGATGGTGGCTATTAAAACTCAAGACGATGCTCTTGCTTTTATAGCTTAATTACACTTCCCTACTCTTACAAAATACTGCGGTGGTCATACCTGAATTATTCATGCTCTGTGCTTGTCGATCCAAAAAGTTTTTAGCAATCATAGCCATTGTGGGCGCCATATTGAGCTCTTGATTTTCTTCAGAGACTTTTTGAATCTCTTCATAAGCCGTTAAACGCTGGCAGAATGCCTGACGTTGACTTTGGGCATCTGCATTCTGATCTGGCTCATCTAAAATATGTTTGGTTTCATTGACTATTTTTGTTTGCGCAGCAATAAACTGATCATAATCCGCTTGTGAAAGCTTTTCGGCAAAAGCCATATTGTTCAATTGCATGCAAATAAAGAAAGTACATATTAAAGATGAGGATTTGATCATTTCGAAGGTCTTCTTTTAGTTTTCTTCTTTCCAGACATCTTCATAATCATCTGCATCAATCATGAAGCGGTAGCCCTGCTCTAAAGCCAGATAAGGTAAAACTTCAGGGGCGATATCCTGTAACTCACGCACAGTCATGGTTTCAAAAGCATCTTCATTTGAAGCCAGTTCACCACCATAAATATACCAGCTAATATTTTCTTCTGTCTCAGGCTTTCTACGGATTCCGACAATTGGATCCTGCTTCAATGTATGTACAGCCACTGCAACGACATCATCACCACTTACTTCTATATAGGCAGAACCGACCTCTTCACACAGTAATTTCTGCTCTGCAATCAGTTCCTGTAATGGTGATAATTTCTGCGTGTTTTTCGACATTCGATTTGACTCATTAAATTCTTTAAATACCGCTTTAGTTTAGCCTAGTTTTAAAAAATCTAATGCGTATTTTTATAAACAACCCGGAGATCTGTCCTTAAAAAGGATTAAAGACAGATCGGAAATTAAGCTTATTGGAAAACTTTGAAGCGTTGATCATCTTCCAGATAATCTTTCGCACGCGCTTCACCTTCAACTGAACCAAATACCAGTTGAGCACGAAGTTTCCAGTTTTCTGGAATATCCCATTCTGCATGAACCTGCTCATCTACAATCGGATTATAGTGTTGTAAAGATGCACCCAGGCCTTCAGTATGCAAGGCAGTCCAGGTAGAGAACTGAGCAATAGCAGTTGAATGTTCTGCCCAGATTGGGAAATTCTCGGCATAAGATGGGAATTGCTCTTGCAAGCCTTTTACTACATTTTGATCTTCAAAAAATAAAACTGTACCCGTACCAGCAGCAAAGGTTGCCATTTTTGCAGTCGTTTTTGCAGCACTTTCTTCATCTTTGGCATAGCTTTTTAATTTATCAGCGACAAAGCCCCAGAATTTTTCATGTTCGCTATTGAATAAAATAACGGCGCGAGATGATTGCGAGTTAAAAGATGACGGACTTTGCTTGATCGCATTTTGAATCAAATCAGTTAAATATTCAGGAGACTGTTCTACATTTTTACCAATGGCATAAATAGTACGGCGTTTTGTAATTAAATCTAAAAACTGATTCGACATTCGGTTAAATCCTTGGATATATCTTCGGGAAAACTGGAACCTTCACTTATTTTTATGAAGGAATTCTAATGAATAAGAATTCTGTGATTCATTTACTCATTAGTACTGATAGCTTAAAAAAATATGACTGGAATAGCTATATTCTTAAAGTAATATCTTTATATATTCTTTTGATAAAGAATAGTTTTTTAATTTATTTTTTATCAAACGATAAAATAAATGCCCTTTTCTGAGCCACTTTCTGTTTTAAAATAAGTCACCATGTTCAATGATGTAGCAGAAATCTGTTTTGATGATAAATATAGAAATTTGCTTAGGCTATTTATTGTCATAAGGGAAATGTCAATCCTTAGAAATCGCTATAAAAAAATCATCCCCCAATTTGGAGGATGAAATTGAATGAATCAGCTTAAATTTTCTTAGAATTTAGCATTAAGCACTTGAGCAGAGACTTTATTTTTCCAAAGATCACGTAAGATTGGTAAATAGAATTTTTCACCTAGTTCTACCAGTTCAGCATCAATCAAGCCATGCACATCATGCATAAATAGGTAATCCAGATCCACACTAGAAAGCTTAAGATGTTTCTTCTGATATTCTCTGCGTTTTTGCTGCGCCTCTTTCACCAACTGATCCGCAAATGTCTTATCTTTATACTGGGTGATCGCATTTAAACGCAATTCAATAATGCCCCACCCTGTTAATAACATCTGAAATGTCTCAAAGTCCTGAGTGGTTGATTCCCAGGTCATTTCATCAAGATTTTCATTTTCCGGGAGAACGGGTAAAAGAAGTTCCATTACACTTGGAAAAATCTTTTTAAAATTCAGAATAAATTTAACAGGATGCTCACCTGGATAATCCTTGAATTGAATCTTTTTTTGAACATCTGTTAAATAAATATCAAGCATTAAATTTTCCTTAAACAACCTGCCACTTTATGGATGTTTATTCATATGCTATAGAAACTCATGCGGAATAAACGACAAAACAGCAGTAAAAACGAACTGCATTTTAGCAGCTATATACGCTTATTCAATGTTAATTCGGTATGAGAAGTCATGAGGATAAGCTTTAGCACTAAAAAAACTTCAATAGTTATCTCTAACCATCCTTCTAATACGATTTCACCCGTAATTTTAGATTCTTTCTTTTATTTGCTCATGAATCTATAAAATTAAGAACTTCTGATGAGGAGAATAAAAAAGCCCACTCATAGAGCAGGCTTAATAAATATTTATAATTTTGAGTTAATCTATCTCACCAGTTTTGCCGGTTCCCATACATTTGACACACTGTTTGGCTTCCACAACGTTATAGCCGGTACCGCTACAGCTGCTACACTTCTTTTTTGTATAATCTGGATATAAATCCTCATCTGGATAGGATTCGTCCAAATCAAAATCATCATCAAAGTCAGTCATCACCCTTACCTCATTTTTCTAGTTATCAGGGAATTTCTATTAGTAATCCTTCATTGCATATCTGTCAAAACATGAACGATAGATGGTTCATAGCATTTAATAAGCAAGCTTAATTGAATGAGAATTTTCCAGAAAAAACATGTGCAATTGATTTTATTAAAATTTGTATGAATAATCCTTAGATATTATAAAGCCCTCATTTAGAGGGCTTTATTATTTAACCATAATTAGAAGACTTATTTTACGTTTGGAGCCACCATATTCTCAGGACGCACCACTTGATCAAACTGTTCTGCAGTCACCAATCCGAGTTCGACTGCGACCTGTTTTAAGGTTTTACCTTCTTTATAGGCGGTCTTGGCCACTTTAGCTGCATTCTCATAACCAATGACTGGATTTAATGCAGTGACCAGCATTAATGAATCATGCAGGAAGTGTTCAATCTTGTCACGATTAGGTTCGATTCCGACTGCACAGTTATCGTTAAAGCTGTTACATGCATCGCCAAGCAGTTGGATAGACTGCAACAGATTATAAGCAATTACTGGCATAAAGACATTTAACTCAAAATTCCCTGATGCACCGGCCACATTAATCGTCGTGTCATTTCCTAGAACTTGAGCAACAACCATGGTCATGGCTTCACTTTGGGTTGGATTCACCTTACCCGGCATAATACTTGAACCCGGTTCATTTTCAGGAATACGTAATTCACCAAAACCACAACGTGGTCCGCTCGCCAGCCAGCGAATATCGTTGGCGATTTTATTCAGGCTAACCGCTAAAGTCTTTAAAGCACCTGAAGCAAATACTGCTGCATCACGGCCGGCCAAAGCTTCAAACTTGTTAGGAGCAGTGACAAAAGGCAAACCTGTTAATTCCGCTAGAGTATCCGCGGCCTTAACAGCATAGTCTGGATGGGCATTGAGGCCTGTACCGACGGCGGTTCCACCCAGTGGCAATTCATATAACCCTTGCAAAGCCTGATACAGACGAATCATGGCATGATCCAGTTGAGAAACATATCCACTAAATTCCTGACCTAAAGTTAAAGGTGTGGCATCCTGAAGATGGGTACGCCCAATTTTTACAATCTCAGCAAATTCCTGGGATTTGGCATGCAAGGTATCACGTAAACGTGTCACTGCCGGTATTAGCAGTTCATTGATCTGTAAGCTAGCTGCTACATGAATCGCAGTCGGAAAAGAGTCATTGGTCGATTGAGCGCGGTTGACATGATCATTTGGATGCACAGGCTTTTGTGCACCTAAAGGATTACCCAGCTTCTGGTTAGCAATATTGGCAATCACTTCATTACAGTTCATGTTACTTTGCGTGCCCGAACCGGTTTGCCATACCACTAGCGGGAACTGGCTATCCCATTGACCGCTGATCACTTCATCCGCAGCACCGATGATATAGGTCGATAACTCATGAGGAATCTGGTTTAACTCGGCATTGGTGATCGCAGCTGCTTTCTTGACCAAGCCCATGGCACGAATCATGGCGCGTGGCAAATGCTCATTGCCAATCTTGAAGTTCTGTAGACTACGCTGAGTTTGTGCGCCCCAAAGTGCTTCACTCGGTACAGCGACTTCTCCCATCGTGTCATGTTCAATACGTGTTTGCATGCTCAACCTCAATTGTTATTCCATGTTTTACTCATTTAGACAGCAGCTTCAATGCTGTACTCTATTCATCTTAATGAGTTTGATTAATTTTGCAAATGATAATTATTATCAATAATTAACTTATAGGATTCTTAATCACTGCCCTCTTAACGTATTCTGATAGAACAGCCATTCATCCTCTAACATTTTCCTTAAGGTATAGCGTGGCTGCCAATGTAACAACTGTTGGGCTTTATCCGTATTAGCACCCAGTTGATCCATTTCAGCATGCGGATATGGCAAAGCATCTACTGTAGGAACAGCGGATTGGGTGACTTCTGCAACCTGATCCAGCAAAGTCTGCATTGAGATCAGCTCTCCAGCGATATTAAAGGCTTCGCAAGTCCATTGTTGCTGTTGAGACAGCCAATGTAGCGACTTGAATACCGCATCACAGACATCCAGCACATGTAGAAAACTACGTTCTACTGTATAGTCTTCGGTCTTGGCCTGACGGCGCAATTCCAGATATTCACGCTGCTTCGCACCCACCTGCATGGCCAGAGGCACAATATTCTTTGGTAAAGGTGGCACCCATTCACCTAAAATGCCATTTTCAAAAGCACCCGCGACATTGGAAAGACGTAACATCGCAATACGCCATTCATTATCCGTCTTGGCAGTATCCCGGATGATTTCTTCCACCATCTGCTGTGATTTAATATAAGGATTTGGATAAGTGTAATTGAAAGCCTGATCTTCTTTTAAATCCGTTCCGGAATGGCCATATACAGCCAATGAAGACAAATGCACCAGATTGCGTACTCCAGTACGCTGCATGGCACGCATCAAGCTCATGATACAGCTGACATTATCATTATAATATTCAAGTGGTTTTAAAACTGATTCTTCTAATGATTTAAAGCTGGCAGTATGAATGACAGCCTGTACTGAATTCTGTTCAAAAACTTTATTTAATGCTGGAGTGTTACGGATATCAATTTTGACAAAAGGCACATAGCGGCCGGAAATAAATTCAAGGCGTTCTAAGGTCTGTAGACTGGCATTGGCCAGATTATCGACCACAATGACCTCTAGTCCTTGTGCCATCAGACTTAAAGCAATATGTGAGCCTAAAAAGCCTAAACCACCCGTCACTAAAATCATTGTTTATTAACTCCGCTTTAGAATCAGTATCTTAAATTGATATGGTGTTTATTTGGTGCTTTCTCCGACTTATCCACAGGATCAAAAACGCAAAAACCGACCCAAAATTTCTTCTGAGCCGGCTAATCTGCTCAATAAGTATATCTTATTTTACAGGTCGAACAAAAGTTGATTGTTATGTAATGTATGGAATTCATGACAATGAATTAAGCCCTCACTTGGGGGCTTTCCTAATTAGAAAATAGCTTTTTTAAGTAGATTAAATGCAGCCTTGGCCGCGTTAATGAATCGAAGAATAATTGGTATCCAATAATCAAGATTTGTGAATACTTCCACAATTTCCTTCTTTGCATACTCAATTACCCAGTTACGTTTTTCTTCACCAGATAAAGTGCTGTTTTTCAGCTTTTCAGCTGCATCCATATACTTTGAAATCTGGCTTAGAATTGGGCCGCCTGATTCAGCTACTTCTAATGTTGATTTTGATACTTGTTCTATTGTTAGTGCTGTCATGCTTCAGTCACTCCTGTAGTAGTTACGCCAGACATAACAGGAAGGTTATAACGGTGATCGGCTGGCCGATTAGTCATGCCATACCAACGGAATTCCTGAAATTCAGACTCAGCATATAAGGCATAACACACCATATTAGACTGGTTACCACCCAAGCAAACCAGCTTACCTGTTTTACTATCACGACCCACTACAAAGCAGACATGACCACCACCCTTACGTGATTTAATAGCTACACAACCATAAGCTGGCTTAGATAACTTTGCACCGTAATTCACATAATCTAATGCCCGGTACCAATGCTTCGGATATTTCACACCGGCTACTTTTAAGCAGTGAGCAATAAAGGTTCCACACCAGGCTGTTTCATCCTCTGACCACCATGCGCCAAGTGATTTAAGCCACTTCAGGATAGTTGGATTATGCTTAGTCTTACTGGTGTCCTCACGTAGTCCAATATGCTTTTTAGCTTCAATCATCCATGCCAGATCATTGGTTGGCTGTTGTACTGTTAAAAGGCTATTTACCCCAGATAGGCTTGGCTCATGTAGTTCTGGCTGAGCTTTTTTGCGTCCTACATATGTAGCCAAGAATACCAATACAATAGACACAATGCTTTGATACGGTTCAGGCAAGACATTGGCGTTATAGACTTCCTGTAAAACTAAATGTACACAGGATAAAAAAAGCGCCATATAGGCGCCATATTTTACTGAGTCAAACTTCCATACACTTTCATTAATTAATTTCATTTTTCCTCTCTCATATTTCGTTCATAAAGTTTGCTGCGGATTTCTTCAACTGTTCTTAAAAGTTGGTCAGATTGTTTTTCAAGAACTTGGATGGATTGGGTGTTGGTCATGGTTTGAGTATTTACCGTGTCCGTTTTTCCGGTCTGTGTGTTCCAGGCAACCACAAACAAGCCAGCTAAAAAAATGCCACCAAATCGCACAAGACTTGTGGTGTTATCAATCTTTGTTTTGCTTTCATGGAGCACCCTGATCTGCATATCCATTTCTTTAAACTTCGGATCAATCTCATTTCGAACTTGCTTGATCTCGCTTTTAAAGTTTGACTTGGCTCGATCTAGGTCATCTTGCAGATTGTCCCGAGTCTGAGTTAAGTCATTCCGGGTCTGCTGATGCTCTTTATTGAGCTGTTCTAACTGCATATTCATGCGGTCAAGTTTTTGGGGCATTTCAGCTAACTTATCCATGCTTTTTCCAAGATCATTAATCTTGTCTGAGATGGCAAGAAGTTGCCCTGCTGTTGCTACTGGTGGGTCAGATGAATAGTCATTTGACATTACGCCCCCTATTTTTTTGGCAATAAAAAAGCACCTAAAAAAGGTGCTGTCATTTGGTTAAGTTTAGACTTCTATTTCTGAATGCTGTCCAGTAGGTGCTGGCCTTAGGATCACTTGGTTTGAAATGAATACTCTAGCACCTAAATTGTAGGCTGTACCGGACGTACATAGTACCGGACCAGATCCACCGTCAATCTGTACCCGATACTCTGGATGCTTTACTGAAGTAATGGTGCCGATATATTCCGCATGGGTTGGATTAAGCAGCTTACGCAGTTCAAATAAAGGATTATTCACGGCTGATACGCTCCACAGTAATGGTCTCATTCACCTTTTCATGCGAAAAGCTGCCACTCACCCCATCAATGACACCCCACCACTGGCCATTAAATGCAATCGTTTTACCAGGTAGCATCTCACCTATTTCCTGACTGACCGGAATATCAGAGAAAGTGTGCAATTCCTGAATATTGGCTTTGACCAGTTCATTTTTGCCATAACTCGCACCCGATACCACATTAAACAATGGACCTGTGACCGTCTCAAGCGGTACATCACCCGAGGTACCACGCTGCTGTACTTTCAGACTTTCACCGCTACGGCTATTCACCACAGTAATTGCATTAAAGTCAGCAATGTATTCATCGTTCTGCTTGATGTTCTGCTGCATCACCAGGCTTTCAGATAACAGAATGTCGTAATCATCCACAGTCATCGTATCCCAGTAGCCTTTCTGGTACCGGGGTAAAATAGTCAGTGTGTTACCTGCTTTCTGGCTATAGATAAAGCCACCGCCTGCATCAACGACCTGCTTGATTGCATCGATTGGCGCCAGTTCTGCATAACTCAGACTCTCAATCGGAACGATCCAGCCCAGTTCATCCATGAGCTTCCAATCTAGAACAGTACCTGCATTAGCCCGATCCAGTTCAGCCTGTACCAGCTGTACAGAAGTTCGTTCATTGTCCTGGATAAATGAGCGTGTTGGTCCGTATTTATCCGAATTCAACGCAGTAACGCTTCGACCTGGATAGGTATATAAAACGCTGGCAAAGCGCCGGGTTTCTTCTGGATCTTCTAGTAGAATATGATGCTCAAAGCCATTGATCAGGACTTTCAGAATCACTGGCTGACCATCAACCGGATGAAGCTTATCTTTTTCGGTATGAGCTACAGTGATTGAGTAAGTCCAGCACCACTGAGACCGGCTGGTACTGTAACTGCCATCAATCACTTGAATCTTCTCGCCGGTATCTAATCGCTCGGCTATTAATGTGTTCACGATATACCACCAGTTTCTATTCGGCAGTGCTGGAATACAGTCATCTGCACCAAAATTTAAAACAACATTGTGTGAATCAGCTTCATGGCATAGACAGATAAAGTTTAAATCTGTGCTGCCTTGATATGGTTGTGGTTCAGGCTTTGGCCATGGTTGAACAGGATGCTTTCTGTAGTGAATTGCTTTAGCTTTATCCCAAGGCAAGTCCGACTTGGTGATAATCTCTAGGCTTTTATCCCACTCAAATGAAAAGCGATGCTCAAAGACCTGAGCTACATCATGCGAATAAGTAAAAGTCTTGCGCCGACGAATCATTTCCTGCCAGACCGTTTCACGGTTATGACGTAGTTTGATTGTTTCTTTATACAGGTAATACTGGTGAATAAAGCGTTTATCAGCTTCTTCCCAAATTACATACACATCCGAACTTAAACCGGTTGATTGCTCATGTATGGATCTAATCGCTCGGGTTAATAATCCTGCTTGCTCATACCGAATATCTGCATGATTAGAAATTACCAAGCCTTGATCATAAAAAAGAGCCTCATTTGAGACTCTTAATACTGGCTTGGCCCAAGGTATTTCCGTGGTGCTTAAGGCTGCAATCGTTTTCTGGTAGCGCATATCAAAACCATAAGACACACCGACCAGATGATTGATATCGAACAATGCTTCAAATTGGGCGTTTAATCCGGTTTGAATCACCGCATCCACTGCACAGTACTGATCAATTCGGACTGCAGCAAATTCGGCTATAAAGCCGGTTTGCAGCTGTACCTCTAGCTGAGCCAGCTGTCCTGTAGCCGCACTGAACTCTGCATTAAATCCAGTATTGATCCGTGCATCCAATACGTCGTTACTATCACTGACTGCATTAAGCTCGGCAATAATTCGTGTATTAACTACAACATCTAGAGAAGCGAGATTTTGACTATCCCCACCAAAGTTAAGATCGGTAGAGCCTGTGACTGGATCTTTAAAATTAAGGTTTACCTGGTGGCCATCTGGTGGAATATAGTTCGACACATGTCCACCTCATTTATGTTGATGGTCGTAAAATCAATGAGTTCATCATAAGAGTGCTACCAAGCACCAGATCAGGATTGGCCAGCATGATTTCAGACCCAACCGCGAAATCCGCAACTGCTTTCCCGTCACCGTTAAATAGACGTGCCCAAACTGCGATACCTGATTTTATAACTGTCGCCGCGTCCGTCTGATTTAGTTCTATATGATCTGTATGTACCTGCTTGATTGAGGGTTTTGGCAGCGTTAATGTAACCAGTCTGGCGCTATTGTTTGCTGCTACAGTTACATCAGTGGGTTTTTCATCATCATAAAAAACAAAAGTAGCATTTGAGCTACCTTGATCTAAAAAGTTTGCCAGTGCCTGAAGTTGGGCCAGTCCGGCAGCTAACGAGGTTTGAATCATTTGGCTACCACCTTATCTGAAATCACTGCGTTATATTCTTCATTCGGATCAAACGCCACAACAAAGCACTCCAACCCTACCGCAATATTTCTAAATGCATAGGAGCCATCGGCTTTTGATTTGGTTTCCCAAAGCAATCGGCGATTGTCTCGGCGGAATACACAAACAGGTACCGGTGAGTAATTTGCACCGACTTTTTTGGTTGTGCCTTTGATTTGGCCAATACCTTGGTCTTCATTTAAAACTGTAGTGATCGGATTAGTCATTCTTAATAATGAGTAACCTCTATCCTTTAATTTTTGATAGTCTGGAGTGTAACCGCCTGCAAAAACTCGCATCACTTTAAGCAATTTTAATCTCCTCGATTGGCAGTAACTGCCATACTGTCTGATTTGTCGATGTTGCATTGTTGATGCGGTGTCTAATACCTTTATGCCCTAACTCTATGTCATCGACTATGCTTGGATTATTTATATTAACTTTAGATACAGCGGTATTTCCAGATAAATGCAACTGATACATGCCATAAATCATGCTTATCATTTGTCCAGTTGTTTGCTCATACAAAAATAATGGTGATGCTGTATTTGTATTAAATGTATCAATAGATAAAAAATCCAATGCTGCCGTCGCGTGATTAAACACATATCTTGTTGTGTCATTACTCAACCAACATGAGCATCGCAGTTTTCCGACATAAACCCGCAAAAGCTGCCCTGCAACTTGTTGTGACCATGTGCCACTCAAAGGATTTGATGCTAATTCTGTGGTAAATAGTGCGGGGATTTTTAACTGTTCATAGCCATGCAATGGCGCGTGTGGAAATACCCCTTGAATAATTCCACTCGCTCCGCTTGCCAAACTGTACATATTTCCAGATATTGCAAAATGATACTTACTCCCAACCACACATGCTCGTCCATGCGTGCTAAAGCCTTGAGAGTAAGTGTAATTATTAAGCCCTGCACCTGTACTATATGTAAATGCCCAAACTAAATTACTGCTTACATCCGCAAGCGTACTGCATGTTGCTAGATCAGCAAAACATTCACTGTCTGTGATGATGCCGATTGATGTATTTGCAGTTCGACCTACACCGACTGCAATGTTATTTGCGCCACTTAAATTGGTCTGAAAACAAAATCGCGCATAAACGTCAGACTCGTCAAGTTGTTTAAATTTGTAGAGTTGAATATGTGTATTTTCGTATTCGAGTGACCACCCCAAACTCGCGATACGTGTTGTAAAGCCGCCTGCAACTAACATTGGTGCATCATCAATAGTTATCGTCACAGTGTTGGTTGTGACGCTATCAATCCAAAACTCACCGTTATTGATTGACGATAAGGCACCGCTATTTACTTTTAAAACACGGTCGGCTGCATAACCATGTGCACCACCATACGTGAATGTGACTTGATCACCAGACACTACAACACTTGATACAGTTTGCTCGTTATAGCCTAGTGAGAGCATCTTTTTAAACCGATCTGGAAACAGGTTTTTTGAACCAACGCTAAAATCCAGACCAGCATCAGAGAAATCAAATAATTTAGTTTGCGTCTGCTTCATTGCCATTTTTTTATTCACCCATAAAAAAGACCGCATATAGCGGTCATATTTCAATTAATGTTTAGATCCTTCGATCAATATCGCCACGTAGCATGATCTGGAATTGGTCTGACAATACCGCCGGTTCAGATTGCTTTACAGTGCGAATTACCCAGACCGGAAAGTTTGCAGCAACAGTATTGAATCGCAAGACGTTGCCATTTACCCACCCCGACCCCCAGCCTTCTTTTTTAATGATGAAGTACGGCACACCGGTGATAGGATTGATAGGTGCATAATCTGTACTGGTCGACCCTGTAAGTGTGAGGCGACCTGTATATTCACCAACACAATAGAAGGTGTCATTACCGGTCAATACAATTGCCCAGCGTTCTTGAATAGCACCTTTATTGGTGACCTGAATCGGATAAAGTGAATCATTAAAATTAGCCGAAATTGCTGAACCAGTTGGCTCATCATTCCAGACGCTATTCCAAGCTTGCTGTACAAACTTACGTGTATAACGCGCTTGCATATCGCCAATCACTAAAGCGGAACCTACAATCGTGTCCACTGCATCATAGTTATGCGTCAGCGGCTTAGTGAATGTGAGTTGACCATTAATCTGTACGTCACGAATCAAGCCCATGTCCTGATAGCGGTATTTCACTGTCAGTGGTGCAACCAGATTACCCAGTACGAAGTCACCACCCAGCGTCACACGGCCATAATCATAATCAACCGTGTACAAATCGAAAGCCACTTTCATGCCATTCGCATCTTCAAGTTCTGCCCATGAAATGCGCTGATCATTCAAATCATATGTGGTGCCTGTAATTGCGCTCGGTAGCTCTTGAGACTTGCTTGAGCTGACAATACCAATGCCACCGACCCGAAAGATCGGCACACGGCCATCAATCGGTAATCGTGTTGCAGACAATCCTAGAATTTCTGAATCCAGCGGGATATAGGTATAAGCCACAGCGTTATAACGCACCGATGAAGCATCGACCCAGACCGGAACATTGATATAGGTATCCACTCCTTCTTGGTATTCTAGCAGCGGGTCATACCAGTCGTTTGCCTCAATCTCCGCACGGTTGGTTTCAGTTATTTTGGTTTTGGTGTAAAAGTAAATCGAAACAAAACCATTATCCCAATTCACCTGACCATGCGCCCGGCTGGTTTCAATCACGCCATTTTCATCAGCGGTTAATGTCAGCTGACCAAATTCAGTGGTACCCACAACCACAGTTAAGGATTGTGGCCGGATCGGCATGATCGGCGTTCTAAAGCTGATCTTATTGACTGGCAACAAGTCGGTTGTGGTAGTTAAGGATTCTAGGGTAATCGTGTTATCTGTATTCGGTGTCCAGAAATCGATTTCAACGATCCCGGTACCGTATTGAATAACGCCCGACTGAATCCCACTATTATTGGCTGGATTCACATTGCGATACAGCAAGCCAGTACGATCCAGGAAAGTATCAGCACCTACTTTGAAGCGAGCTGAACCTGTCAGGATCTGCTCATCAAAGCCAGAAGATAAATCCAGTTTAAGCTTATTGGCCGTCACCATATGGGTTGCCGAGTTCGATCCTGATGTATCACGATATTTAATCTGAACATCTACAGCACCAAAGGCTTTCAGTTCAACCTGTTCACCAGAAATACTGGATGTTTGTGGAGAATAAAAAGACATATTTCCTCTCTATGCTGCGGCATAAGTGGCCATAGGTGTAAACGTGGATTTGAAGCGATGACCCACGCCCTGAGGTGTAACTTCAACCGCACCGGTAGCGTATGTAATTGAACCTTGTACTTGACCACGCTCATTAACAAGATTGCCAATCGTTGCATTTACAGGTGTGTCAATCAGCGTCACAAAGCCAGCTACCATACCATCACTACTTTTAACCGGAATTCTTAATTCCACACTATTTGGCTGAATTGCTGATCCCGTACCAATGGTAAAGGTCAGCTTTTGATTTACAGGAGTAACATCCATCTTGGTCTGCTCAAGTGAAGTGCCGTAGTTATAGATCACTGAAAAGACTGTGCCTTTCTGTGGCAACTTATTCGGAATGATTTTGCCAATCCCGGTGGCATAATTAATTTCACCGGTGGCATCACCGGTAAATTTGCCCTGGGCATTGGAGGTTGCTGTTTTCTCTTCACCTTCAAGCATCCAGTTAATCGTGATACCCGGCAAAACACCTGGTCGACCTAAATCAAAATCAAATGCAGCTTTTTCCACGGTTAAATTTGATCTTACGAAGGTGACAATCGGTGTACCCCAGTTCAGCAGGATCGGCGTATCTACATCCGGCAGTGCGCCAGTAGTCAATAACCACGAACCGGTCTCATAATTGATCATGCCCGAACCAAAAGACGGACTGGCAGCTTTTAACTGCCCCGAGCCATCATCTTTAAGTTCATAGAACTTGCCTTGCGACATGTAGGAAATGGACAGTGCACCAGGTGCCGGAATAGGAATTAACACTCCCGACCAATTGCTACCCTGATTATTCTGGGTTACTGGTATCGCGTGGCTTTGATAATACTGATTCGGTGCAGCTGCTGGTTTAAATGTGATATTCAGACTCATGGTTCCAGCTGGTGCTGCTGCAGTCCACTGAATTAGTCCACGCTGATAATCAACTGTGCCTATCTGAGTACCTTGAGTATTCTTGAGCAATCCACCTTGATCAGTAATCTGCTGGCCTTGTAATGTGAATGACACACTGGAAGGAATCACAGCTGATCCGATATACAGGTTCTGGCTGACACCAATTACCATGTTTGGATAACTGGCTGTAATGGTGCCTTCGTTACCTGCTACCAATACCACACTTTCACCTGCAGCATTGACATCAATAATTGGAGTTTCTGTCTGAGCGGAGGGAATCAGCTGAGCAAAGATGCTTTTTGCATTGACCGTGAATTCACCCACATTGGCTTCAGAAGCCAACGCAGTCGATGAGTAATACAGCCCGGTATCAGCGACCAAGGTATCGCGGATAATGGTTTTTGATGGCTGCAACTCATACCATTGTTTTGCAGATAACCCAACAAAGTCCGCTTCCAGTGGATCATTGATAGCGTAGGTTGCAACTTTATATTCAATCTCTTCTTTATCAATCACCATCTTGGCAATGCGTGTCTCTACTTTCGTGATCCGCACATACTGCTCGCGTTCTAAAGCCTTCCCTTCATCAGAAATCAATACAATGGTATCACCTACCGATGCTTCGACTTCTTGTGGCCACATCACAACCTGAAGTGATGACATACCCTGCCAGTGTGTATCAAGTGGCGTACCAGCAATCTGCCCGCCTTTGGCTAGATAATTCTCTACCCGGTTCTGAGCCGACTGACGTTCATCAGTCCAGTTTTTGGTACTGAAAAGCAATGCCGATACGTTTGGATCTTCTGGTAGCTCAGATACAAAAACCGTTGCACCCATTAATAGATCAGTGTCTTCAGTGGTGACTGCCGGAAAGACCTTGCGCATGGATACATCACCCATGGTTCGATTCATTTCCGATACGTCATTGAACAGGTTATTGCTGATACCATCCTGAACTACTACGCCAGAGTATTTACCACCGCCATCCGAGTTATCAGTCAAGCGTTCAGACTTGTAAATTACTAAATCCTTAGTTTCAATCGCCATCGTTTAACTCCGTAAAGCGTAATGTCACGTTGTAATAATCATCCAGTGATACAGCTGGAATTCCTTTCACCGGTGCAGCTTCTAAAGCTCCATCCTGGTGGTTAAATTTGACTGTGAATTGCCGGTTGTCATGAGGTTGTTCAAACTTCAGTTTGAAAACTTCGTTCTGCAACATGGACCATTCTCGAACAGTCCGTAATTCACGCAATTTGATCCAGCCCATTTGCGGATCCGCCGGCTGTAAAGTGATTGGTCGACCAGACTTCTTTTTGCCTTCCTGAATATGCAAAGTGCCATCCATTGCATAAGCCTGAGTTTGTTCAATGGCCTTCCATGAGAATTCATCAGACCATAAAAAACCGTCCTCTAATGGGACGGTTTCTGATGTTGCTAAGCGAATAAGTTTCATGTTGATTTCGCTATACCTTTTAATTGATTTACCAGATTGGTCATTACATCCTTTTGGCTTGCATCACCTGTAAGGGATAGGGTTTGACCTCCGAATTGAATGTTGTAATTCACACTTTCCTTAATGCTTTGTGTAGCAGCATTTGATGACACAGAAGGAATTGACGGCGCATAGTCACTCAAACTACTGGAACCAGTTGAAGCCACATTGATACTGCGAAGCAATTCATTGATCTTGTTGGTCCCGTGCTGGGTGGTAATCCCCTTGGCAGCCGCATCGTCATACATCTGTCTCATGAGCGTATCTAGACCACCTACACCGCTATTGCCATAACTGGCCATCTTGGCATCACGATCCGCTGCCATCGCCTTAGACCAGATATCACCAGCCAGCTTTTGAGCTTGCTTATCATCATAGCCCTTGGATTTCAGCATAGAGACAACATCGGACTTACTGTAGGAGTCATAGTCATCCAAGCTACCCAGCGACTTGCTCTGCTGCTTCATAGCCTTGTCAAATTCACCTTTGGCCTTATTGACTGCATCAGCCCATTCCTCAGTAGATGACTTGGCGCCGTCTATTGCCCGGGTAGCAGAGTGAACACTGCCCTCAATGCCTTTAACCCCGTCACGAACCCGATCCGTTGATTGGCGCATGCTGTGGAGTGAATCATTCGCTTTATCTCCGGCCTCTACAGAAGCCTTGCCGGTATCATCAATTTGAATCTTGAGCTTTTGTGTAGCATCCGCAGCATTAAATGCAGCTATGACTCCTGCATCACCAGACAGTGCTACTGCTTGGGCTGCTTTTTTGTGTGCTTGCTCAATCCCTTCAGCAGTAGCCTTACCGCTATCCCGAATTGTGATGTAGTCCATTAAGGCTTGTTGAGCAGCCAGCTTTAATTGCTCCTTGGTTTTGATCCCGAGACGCTCAAAGGCCTTCCCTGTTTCATCCAATTCATCTGGCAATTCAGCATTAGCCTTACGGATAGCCATAATGCCGAGTTCAACCTGCTTGGTTGAGAATACTCCTTGGGCCTCAAACTCACGCATCTTGGCATTTGCTACATCAATCTCCGCCTGGCTCTTGGCCTTGCTAAGCCACTCCTCCCATGCTTGGTAAAGAACATCACCAGCCTGCCTACCTGTATACCCTGCCTCACCCAACTTGGTCTTAAGTCCATCCAGTTCATTCCCGGAACTGGAAAATGACTTTGAGACTTTGTTTAGCGACACATCTAGATCAACACCAAATAGCTTGGCAGCAGCAGATGCTCTCGAATATGCAGTTTCAGCCACTTGGCCAGATCCAGTATTAGCCCTATTTAATTCAGCTATACGTAAATCACGGTTATTGGCCAGCTCTGCTTCTTTGGCATTAATGGCATTAATTGAGGCTTGGGCGGAGGCTAAGGCATTTAGATCACCAGTCTTCTTGGCTTGCTCAATCTGTTGTTCCAGAAGTGCACGTTCAACTGCAGCCTGTTTCTGATAAGCCAGATATTCCTCATCGGCTTTCTTAACATTCTCCTTAGCCAGCTTGAGAGCTTCTTCCTTTTCAGCGGCACTTTCAGCAGCCTGCTCTGCACTCTGACCAGCTTGAATACTAACTTTGCCAGCTTCATCAATGGTAACGATGTAGCCTTTGGTTAATAGATCAGCCTGCATCACGCCATCCATGACACCGCCATTGGCTTTGATAGCAGCCTCGGCATAAGCCTGAACCGCATTTAACTTTTCGGACTCCGTAGCTTTTTTTCCATTAACTTCTGATTGCTGATCAGAAAGTAATTGCTCCAACTCCTGCTTGGATAAAGCTAATCTTTCTGCTGTTTTTTGTCCTTGAGTTTGAGCTGCCTCATTTAGGCGTTGTACACCCTTTGACTGAAACTCTTGAGCCTCACGATCAGCTTCAGCGTAATACTCCTTGGCTTTGTCTTTCATCAAGTCGGCATTGGCTGCGAACTGTTTACTTACATCCCCCCAAGTAAGTGCAGCCATAACACTGTTTGCAGCAGAGGCAAGCATAAAGAAGTTACCTGTCGCAACTTTAAGGATAATACCGATTGCTGTAAGACCATCGCTTACAAAGCCAAATGTAATTCCCAGTCCTTGGAAAATTCGCTCCAAGAAGCTAACTTGTTCACCTGCAGACGAAACCCCTCCTGTGAACGAGGAAAAAATAGATAACGTGTTTGTTATTGATGTGCCAAGAGTATCGAGAACAACCACACCAAACTCATATACCTGGGTTACCAGATCTTTAACCGCACCATAAGCAGCAGATATGGCATTTTTGAAGGCATCAATAGTGCTTGTATCAATCCCGCCTTGCAAATCCCCAATTAACGAAGCAAGACCAAGACCAACATCATCCAAGAATACTTTTATAATTCCCAGATTATCAGCTACTACAACCAAGGCATCAGCAACAGCGGCACTCGAACCATTAGCCTGATCCATTTCACCAATTACAATCTGCCACGATGTAGCTATACGCTGTAGAGCATTACTGATAGTAGTTGGAAACTGGTTATAGGTTTCTTGGATCTGTGTGGCTTGGCTTTGAACAGCTTTAACAACTCTTTCAGAGGTAAGCTCCCCATTTTCAGCCATCTTGCGAAGCTCGCCGGTAGTGACTCCCAACCCTTTAGCTAATGCTTCAGCAAGACCATAGCCATTTTCCATAATGGAGTTGAATTCTTCACCGCGAAGAACACCGCCTTGCATTGCTTGAATAAACTGAGTGATTGCTGCTTCACTTGCTTGTGCTGATCCACCACCAATCTGAATCGCTTGGGTCACTGTTTTAGTAAGGTCTAACGCTTGTTGCTGCGTCATCCCCATTTCTTTACCGACTGTATTCAATCGGGTAAATAAGCCTGCTGTAGCATCCAAACTTGAGTTTGTTGCTAATGCGACCTGGTGAACACCTGCCATTGCCTGTTGGAAATTACCACCTTCTTTAGTGGCGATTTGAATGCGTACCGATAGATTGGTATATGAGTCGGCAGCCTCAGCCAGCTCACGAATACCCAAACCAATACCAATCCCACCCATCACCCCAATAAGGGCTGTATATCCGGTTTTAAGGCCACTTATACCTTTCTGAGCTGTTTGAGCTGCTGTATCTGTATCTTTTAGGTTTGTATTGGCTTTGCCTACTTCAGCATGAAAATTATTAAACGCCTGATCAGCCTGCTGTACTTCTTTTTCCAGCTGATCAACTTGAACCTGTGCTTTCTCAATATCTGCAGGTGAAGCTTTGGTTTTTGAAAATGATTCAAGATTTTGCTTAGCCTGAGCCAAATCACTCTTAAGCTGACCTAAGGCTTTTTCGGCCTTATTACCAAAATCTGTAAAGTTCCCCGCTGTGGATTTTGCGTTATCACCAGCATCTTTGATAATGCCTGTAGCAGCATTTAGAGATTGAGAGAGCTTGTCCGCTAATTCACTGGTACCTTTTGGGATAATATTTCCCATCTCTTTAGAAGCATCAGTGGTTGCTTGTTTTAACCGCTCTGATTCTTGCTTAATTGTGTTGAATACTGATTTTGCCGCATCTTCGGACTGCTTAATATTGCCAACAAAGCCTTTGGTGTCGGCATCCATGATTAATTTAAATATTAAGTTCTTACCAGACATGCTGACCTCTAAATTTTAGGCAATAAAAAACCCACTCAGTGGTGGGCATAAATCAGATATAAAAAACCTCCCGAAGGAGGTTTTTTATTTATTTGGAGTTTCGCTCTTTCAAGAAGTAACGCCCCAATCGCAAGGTGTCTGTGCCATACAGCAAATCAAGCACACTATCAAAGCGCTTGGTGAATTCTGCAATATCCATGGTCGGATAAAACCCCGGTGGCAGCGGTGTAGCTACCAGCACACCATCTCTAGCACTCACATGCCATGAATCATACCGAGAGTTATTAAATTCATTGCTAATCTGCTGAGCTACTTGGATAACCTCTTGCGGATAAGGCAAGGCTTTAACTTCCTGCTTTTCCGCTTTTGCCTTTAGCTCCATTGTTTCCAAGTAATGAACTGACTCGGCAAAATGAATTTCCAAAAGTTCTGCATAACGCGGAATTTTAAAGTGCCGGTTATGGCGCGACCACATTTCTGCATAAATCTTGCGATTGCCTTGTGAACGTCGATCCACAATCTCGTGAAGCAAGGCTTGTTGCTCTGGTGAAATAGATTGACGACATTCGATCTGCTTAGTAACGACTTCACGATCCAACACATCCAAAACCCATTTACGGAATTGCTTGGCGATTGCTGTTTTGGAGAACATTGCGATTAAGTGAGCACCGCGTAAAGAAAATATACGAACAGTCTTAACCAAATTATTCTCTTTCTTCGGGAGCCTCAAATTGAGGCTCCCGACAGAACGCTCTGAGTTTAAGTCAATCACATTGGTCATGGATGAATTAAACTCATCCTGGTTTCGTTCATAAACCTGAGTTACAGCATTTGCCTTTGCATATCCTAATGCTCTAGCAAGTTCGCCGGCGGTCAACCAAATCTGACCATCTCGCTCTACTGGTGAAAAATTTACTTCGTTAAAACTTAATGCTAAACTAGACATAGTTAATATTCCTTTGTTGACAGCAACCAAGCCCCGATCCGCCAAGATTTGATGGGCTTTTTTGTTGTCTGTGTTTTTCATGCTTTCGCACTCTTGCGTTTTTCTACTAGCAACTTAGCTGCCTCATTCATCAGATAAACCATTGATCTTTTATCTTCTTTTGCAATTGCTTTGAGTTCCTTGTGTAATTCGCTATCAAGACGACCTTTAAAGTAAACAAACTCTTCTTTCATTACATCCTCCTTAGTCCCCAATATGGGGTGTCAAATCATAGTACCCATTATGGGGCTATTGGTCAAGCCCCAAAATGGGGTTATTATTAATTTTATTTTTGGCGAATATTTCATGAGTGAAGAAAGCAATATCGTTACCCTTAAAGTTCGTGTAACCCCTGAATTTCGTGAAAGAATTGTTGAAACAGCTAAAACAAATAATCGCTCCATGAATCAAGAAATTGTGGCTCGATTAGAGGAATCTTTTGACAACAAGGATATAGGACAGGAATTTTTTCAGAAAAATCTACATTTATTCCTTTCTGCTTACTGTGCTGGTCTTGAAAGTAATTACGATGAGGCGATATCTCAAATCGAAGAATCGCTTTCACAAACAAAAAACCCTGAGATGATTCGATTCCTTGAGCATCGACTTCAAGTAAATAAAATATTAAAAAAAGAAATGAATCGACTAATGAAAAATAATTCGGAAAAATTCAAGGCTGAATTATCTAAAGAAGTTTCTCAGGAACAACTTACCCATACACATCCAACTAACGACAAGCCACTCACTCCAATCAAGGACGAAGATATCTGGTAATACCTGAAGAGGTTTTCGAAACCCTCAATCTGAGTGTCTCGAATATGATGCTCAAATCTGAGAATCATGATATGCAAATTCTCACATCAAACTCTGCAAATTTGCAGAGTACTTCTCATATATGAGAAGCAAAAAAGCACCCTAAGGTGCTTTTTTTGTCCACATCTCACATCTTCCCAGTTCGAGTTCCTTCTTAAACGAAGACTCCCTTAATACCAGTAATGCACACCGACATCCACGTTTGGGTTTCTCCCAGTGCAATACCGCTTGCTCCAAAAAATCATCATCTATATTAAAAATCTTGTTGCTATAAAGCTTACATTCATCCGGTGTGAGATTGTCCATGACGGGTGACCACAACAGTTTATGCGCGCCAGTCCATGCTGGTTTGTTCTTCGCCTGCTTATAGTCTTCAAAAAAGCAATGTCTATTGAAAAACCATGCAGCATAATAATCATCAGTCTTTATTAATTCGACATCTATCTGATTTCTCAGAAATAGCGGAACTAATGATATATATCGTTCAACGAATTTTTGATGTAATTCCTCACATTTTTTTAATTTCCTATTTTTTAAATGTCCAAAAATATCAAGAATCTCGTATTTGTAGAATCTTTTATCAGCATTACACTCAACCCCAATATTGTGCAATTGTTCAACCTCATCAGCATTAAAAGTAGACTGAAACCATGCTTTATGGTTGCTTGCTTCTATTTTTGATTGCTCATGGATCATCATTTGCAAACCTGACTCCATGCTTTTTGAAAATCACTTGAATCCATGTTTTCACCTTCAACAGCAACTATTGCTGGACTTGCAATAAAGCGCCTAAATCCAGTGTAACCTCCAAAACTATTCTTGCTATTAACCTCACCGCAGTTGCCATTATGATTTCTTATTTCGGCACTATCTGGATCTTTTAGAAAGTTCTTCAGTGCAATACGTGAATCTGTTTGTATTTGAATTCTCTTCGACTGCTCAGATTGGCTGCTGGCTACAGTTTTTGCTGAAGCCTGGATTGGATCAGCTTGAGAATTTGAATCATCATTTGCTAAAAAAGGCAAAGCAATAAAAAGTAATAATGCAAATACCCCCAATAAAATATACGATCTTTTCATGTTCATATCCCTAAATTATTATTTTCCTATCATAACTTTAGGGTGATACATGATCAATCAGAAACCATTTCTTTCTTGAATGATTCAAAGCCTTTTTTGTCGGATTGTGCCACACGTGCTGCAACAGCGTTATTGAAGACTCCCTGCTTATACAGCTTATTTGCTGCCTTAACATAGCCCTGGAATGCACCGTAGGTCATCTGCATGATTTCACTATGCTGATGGCCCATTGATACCAGAAACTGGAATGAGTCAAACCAGGTAGAGTCATCTTTCTTTTTAATACCACGTTTCGGCTTTTCGTATTTGAAGTAAGCCTGGTTGACTAGAAGCACAGCTTTAAGTAGGTCCTTAAATACCTGTTCATCAGCGGCAAGTTCTACCAGTGATTCACCATCCAGATCAGTTACACATGCCATGGTCGAAATGACTTGCACCCCATGGGCCTTAAATAATCCTGTCAAAATCTCATCTGAATGATTTTGGTCTTTGATGAAGTTCTTCAATACTTCAGCATGCATTGCCCAGGTGTCAAAGTCTTTCATCTGGATCTGACGCACTTCAATGTCATTGATTTTGATGCTTCGATTTGTTGCTAGGAAAAAATCATTCATGATGGGATCTCGAGATAATTTTTGACACTAAAAAAGCACCCGAAGGTGCTTTTCTTTTAACTTTGATAAAGCCTGAATTCTATAAAGCCCAATTACGACCTTGCCCCATCTCATAAACGATGAGAATTAAGGCTACTATCATTAGAACGACAACAACGATTTCGGCTTTGGTCAGCATTTTCGGAGCTCCACTTTTCATCATTCATATGATAAGCAAAGCATACAATTAATAACATAAAGATTACAAAAAAATTATTGGATGTTACAAAGCTAAAGACGGAAAAGAAAAGCCACCCGAAGGTGGCGATAATTATTAGCTTTGCTTCACACCTTGTATGCCTTTGCATAATTTCAAGATGCTTTCGGCATGCAGTGTGATGTGTCGATGGTTTGGCTTGGTTCGCTCAATATCAATTCCAATTAATATGGCTGCTTCAATATTTTTCTGCCAATCACCCGTGTCTGGTACTGGTTCGATTGAGCAAAACACATAGCTATCATCACCAATGTTGATGTCAGCATAATTTTCTTCGTCTGTGCTTGGTCGACATTCTGCAACTACATAAGCAATATTCATGATTAAACCCCGCCAGCAAATGGCAATGACGGCTGCAATTCACTTTCTAATTGCGCTATTTCATCATCAAGCGGATGCTTTTCATGTTTCCACACGTTCATATCTCTGGCTGAGCAACTAACTTGCTGTTTGCGATTTTCGCGGTAACCAACAATATGATTATATCTAGCCCATTTAGATTGAAAGACTTGGGTTAATTGGCTTGCCATCCAGTTAAAGGCATCAATAAATTGCTCTTTTACTGCATCAGCCTTCTCGCCACTAAATCCCATCACCAGAAACATCCACCCATCTTTAGTCATTTGGTAAAACTTTCTAGGCTTTCCGTTCTGTAACTTGTTGTTTTCAAAGCAAAGCGCAAAATTGCGTTCACGGAATTTCTGTGAGCACTTCATATTTTTAATTGCTCGAAGCACATCAGAGTGTCTTTTTTTGAATGCTTCCGCTACTGCATAACTGGTTGTCTTTGGTTCGCCATTTTCATTTGAGACCATGGCACGTAAATTTAATGTTGTCATCATGTTCATAAGATTTCCTCTTATATGACCATGTTCAAAAAAATAAACTGGCAGGCACGTTGAACATGGAAACGCGCTTTTCGAGCCGTCGCTCTAGCCAGTGGTTTGCCTGAAAACAGGCATAAAAAAAGCCGACTAGTTAGGCCGGCTTCGCTTTAAAAATATAGATTTCTGTCAATAGGTTGGTAAATGACTTTGAGTTGTAAAAACTAGTTAATACAATTCGAAATCATCTAAACACAGGCACAAAAAAAGATGCTTTCGCATCCTGTGGAGTTCTTTGTGCCTGTATGGGGTTATTCCGCTGCCGGAATCGTCACAACATGGCCATATAAGCCTAATGCCGGATCTGCTTGCTTTGTTACATCAGATAAAGCCTGACCAGAAATTTCATACTGACCAAGCTCTTCATGAATCAGCGGGAAAGTGGTTTCTGGTGACTTCTTGGTTCGCCATAAACGTACAGCCATATGTTTACCATTCGCTGTATTGATGCCCTTAAAGAAGAGTTCGTACTCTTTTTCAAAGTCGGATGCCAGAGTGGTGTTAGTCACTGCTCCAGTGGTGTAAGTGGCTAAGATCGGCATGGTCAGATCTGATACATCATGGAAAACCACAGTACCAAATACAGCGTCCAGTGTGTAATTCTCTGGATCAACAGTCTTAGCTGTGCCAGTGGTTGAATCCTTGAATGAAACCGTTTTCAGGTTATAACCATCCAGTTTGATTTCTTTGCCTGTTACCACAGTACCCAGTGATACATCTGTCGTTGTAGTGGTTGCTACGGCGTGATTCATACCAGACAGAATGTATTGAAGGTTTTCCGGATCAATTTCTTCCAGAGTACCTGTGAAATTCACTGATGTTGCGTTGATCATGGTGAAGTCAGTAGTACGCTGACCAGATGTTGATTCTTTATGCTCAACAACATCAGCACCAATTTCTAACTCAAAGTCTGGCACGTTACCCAAATGGCGCATTGCACTAGCAACACCATTCACAAGTTCTGACAGGTAAAACTTACCTTGCAGCGAAATATATTCTTTAGCCATTACTTTTCATCCCCTGTAGTTTTCTTGGCTGGAGCAGCTTTAGGTTCAGGTAGTTCCTGAATGACACCATCTGCCAGTAATTTTTTGATTTGTGCATCACTCAGCCCACCGACCACATCGCCTTTTTGAAAGCGGCCTACAGGCTGCAATGCTTTGTATTGTTTTGCCATGACTGGCTCCTAAATGAATTTTTGTGATTCAAAAATAATCGTGATGTATGCAAAGCCTGGACTGTAGCCATCTCGAACCGAGATCATTTCTAGTGACGTTCGTGATGCCTGAGGCTGCCAGCCGGAAAGTAATTGAATGACCTTCTCGGTTAACAACCCAGCTTCATCACTCACCGCTCGGCCATCAGTCATCTGAGATTGAGCATTACGACATGCCACCGTGACCGCCCACTGCTGACCGATCTGATTGATACTTCCACGACCTGCACTGGCTTTTTTGTCAATACGAACGAAATTGACGTGTGCTGACGGCGTAACCTGCGACATCTCGGTTACGCTGACTGAGTTTAACGGCGTATAGATCTTTAGAAGTTCTGGAATTTCTTTCAGCTTTTCTGCAATCTCATCACGCACCGCGAAGAAGGTGCTCATCTATAAAACTCCCGACAATATCCAAAATCATTACCTCATCTTCAGCATTAATACCGAGCTGGGTCCGTGGCGGTAGAACTGATTGCTTAACCTTTCGATACTGGCCACCAACTGCAAAGGTGATGTATTGGCCATTCTTAGGTAAGATTGTTGCGCCGTAATGCAGATGTGGTGCGTACACAACATCTGTACCCACCTCCACACCACTTGAAAGAACATTGTGTGTGTAGGAATTCATCAGGCGGCCAGTATCTCGAAGCGTTTCACCACCCTGCATACGTGCACGCCATGAAATCTTCCATGGGTTCCCATCTACATCAGTACCTGTTAAGAATCGATGCTGCACACTATCCACAAGTCCAGCACCAATCTCATCAAACAGCTGGTCTTTTAATGAATCAAAGTTACCTAATTGCTTAAGTACTGCTTCAATCGGTGAGCTATCTGCCTGAATGGTTATTGCAAAAGCCATAAACACCTCACTTCATACTGGGCATCATGTCTAAAATGGCATCACCAAATACACCACCGGTGTAACTTGTGCCGATGGGTGCTGTTGATGGTTTATTTACTGGCTTTTCATCAGTCACTTGGTTTTCAGTATTGAGGATATTTAGAATAGCTTTACCGTCAGCTACCCGCTTTAGAAAATCAATCTCTGCTTTATAGCGATTCTCAATTTCTTCCGTGGGGCGCTGAAAGTAAAGACGATAGCGCGCAATGTTGCACGCTACTCGTTTTAATGTGCTTGGTATACTTGGTAACGGTAGCTCATATCTAACCGCGACATAGCTATCGATTTCCTCTGCAGCATCCTGTAATGCATTTTCAACCGCGTCATTAGTTGATTGCATTGCTTCTAAATTTTCCATCTCATGTATACCAAACCGAGCCACCAAATCCTCTCGTGTTGCATACATAGATCACCTACTTGTTTTCGTCGGCAGGTTTTGAGTCTGCTTTAGGTTTTGCAGCAGGCTTCGCCTTTTCCAGTTCAGCCACCTTGGCTTTGAGCTCAGCAATTTCTTGCTCGGCTTTAGCCTTGTCAGCAACTACTGCCTGATTGGCTTCAGTTAAGGTTTTATTTGCTGCTGTTAACTCAGCATTGGCCTTTTCAAGTTCAGCCAAGCGTGCGGCTGTACTGTCTGCTTTGGGTTCTTCCGGCTCTTGATATTCTTCAATAGCCCCAGATGCTAAAAGGGCCTGAAGTTGTTTAGCTTCAAGCCCTTTGATTTCATCACCTGGCATAAAATGCCCGATGGATTGTTTTGCTGTGTACTTCGGCATGTCTTGCTCCTTATAGAGTGATAAAACCAGTACCACCAACGACACCGTTCTTATTAGACGGCACAACCAGTGGAGCAGATTCGGTCATCAGCATGATGCCGCTTGGATCTTCACAGTACCATTGACGGTCAAAGTACTGCTGAGCAACGCCGTTGGCCAGCATGTTCTTGATCTTACAGTGAGCTACCGAACCATTGGTATCAGAGATTAGTGAGAAGTAATCTTTAGGAATAAAGCGCTTCACTTGACCTTTGTTACGGTAAGTTGCGTCATATACCCAGAATTCGATTCCATCAAAGGTTCCTTTGAAGGTTGCTGATTCTTTTACACCAAAGCTTGGATTCACTGGAACAGAAATACCCGCATATGGCGTGATGAATTCTTTTTTGAATTCTTCATTGTTCCAGAGAGCCGCCCAAACCAAGCCAGACATAACAGACAGCTTAGCTTCACCACCATCAGCAGCCAATTGACGTTCAAGCATGGTGCGAATATCCGTTACTGGCTTGGCACCCGCTTCATTCCATTTGGTTAATGGCGTATATGTCAAAGACGCATCACGACGGTAATCCACCAGGTTGAGCTCATAATCATCTGAGTGAAGCGTGTATTTACCATTTTTCAGTAAATCGATAGCCATCATCATGACTGAGTTATCAATCGCATCATGGTTGCGCTTCATCACTGAGATTTGAGCAATGATCATTTGCTCTTGCTCAGATAGTCGCTGGTTACCAGTTGAGATGATACCTGCAGTACGTAAACGCTCAAGCAAGGCAATTTCAAAAGTTTCTGCCGGAGTGACCTGATTCTTTGGCTTGTAGTAAGCCGGTTTAACGTGGCGTACTTCACCAGATTGAGTAGTATCAAATGGCTTACCAGGCTGTTGCGGTGATACCAGTGGTGCCAGATCATGTTCAGCTGATAATTCAGCCAATGGCACATCATCACGCGTGAATAACGGGCGATTAGGGAAAAGCTTATCTAAAAGCCATGTGTCCATTGGACGGTAATTCGAGTGGATCAGTGCCAGCTCACCCACATCAAGAAGTTCAAGTGGAGCACCTTCAATATTAAAAGACTGTGGCATGTTGTTTACACCTTAGAAAGTTCGATTTTGTTTTTAGTTGCCTGTGCACGCGCTGCATCATATTCTTCAGCAGCAAGCAAAGTCCCATTAAGCGATACAGCTTCAATACTGAAAACCCCGCCGTAGTAGACCGGAATTTCGATTCCATCAGCGGCCTTGATTGTGGCTTCTGCAGCCGTAACGTCTTGGCCACAAATCACATCCCATGTTTTTTCATCAGTAGCGTGTGTGAGTACATTCGCATCTGAAAGTGTAAGTAAGTCACCTTTTTTATAGGCTGTAGCGGTAGTTACTTTGGCATTGGCACGTCGTAACTTTTCATTGTCTAGGACCAGCTTTTTAGACTGGACCGTAATTTTTGGAATAACCTGGCTCATGAATTATTTCCCCTTGTTTTGTTCTGCGAATGCTTGTGCACCAGAAGTGAATTTGTGAGTATCAGTGTTAGTAGACTGGTTACCCTGCCCTGGATTGGCTTGATGAGTGAACAAGTGAGCAAATGCCGGATTTACACTTGGTGTTTGTTGTGTTTGTGGTGTAGCTGGTGGTTGCTGGCTACCTGCAGAAAATTGACGAAGTTGCTTAGCTGAGAATGCAAATGCACCATCATCAAGCTTTTTCATTTCTTCAATATCTTCAGCGCTGAATTCTTTGCCCAGGTCTTTACCTAATGCAGTGATTTCAGCTTCACGTTTTGCTGCTGCGAATTGTTTGTTTTGTTCAGTCAGAGTATTCACCTGACCTTCCAATTCGGTAATTTTGGCCTGAGCCTTTTCTAATTCGGTCACGTTTGTGTCCTCTGGTTGATTAAATTGTTTTGGAGAGTGACTTGCCGCCACTGCGTTTGTGTTGTCATCCGCACCCAAAGCACAGAAAGATACTTCACGAATACGACCACCACGGAAAACCGTGATAGGCCCTTGATGCACTTTTCCATTTACAGTGACTGATGCACCCGCTTGGATTTCTTCGACTGTAGAGGGTTCAATTCGCACTGACATCTGCCATGGAAAGCCATCGTCAGAGTCCTGAGCAACCTGAGTACCAAATTCATTACTCATTAGATCGCCTGAAACTGTTAGGCCGTTCTGGTGATCAATGCTGTGGCTATTGATGGCTCCAGCACGTTGCCGGGTTGAGTGATCCAGTAACGCAGGGATTCGGCCTTTAATTTGCATAGAATCAAGATCAAAGATGATTCGATCCCAATACCAATGATCGGTAATAACTTCACCACTGTATGCAACACCGGAGAAAGTCCGCTTCTTCTTGCCATCTTCAGCTTGATCGACATTTAAGTTACCGACCTGGAAGCAATACTGATTCGGCTTATGTTCCTCTTCTTTTGGCATTTTTCATGCTCCATAAAAAAACCGCCCTTTCGGACGGTCAATTACAAAAATCGTTTTAGTTTAATAATGGCCTTAGCGTATAAACCACCCGCCCTTCAACCGCTTCAATCGAAACAACCTCAAACGACAGTCCAATTGGAAATAAAACACCATTACCGGCATTCAACATATCCAGATCGATACCAAGACCTTTTGCATTCTCAATCTTAATCACGATATCTGAAGCTGTATCGGTCATCAGCAACGGCGCATTCAATTGAACTGTCTGCCCAACTTGATACGCTGCTACTTGTTGCAGTGTCGCAGCGCCTACTACGGTTGAAGCCGCATTGCTCGCCACAGCTTGAATAGCTGCCAGATCAGTACTCAGCCAGCGCTTAAGTACATCATCACCCAGAGAGCTTGTAGTAGAGTTTAAGTAGCTGCTCAGTGAAGCATCATTTCCCTGTACATAATCAAGGAGAGTCCGAATCGCACTAGGTCGGATACTCGGATCAAGAGGAATAACCGTATTGGCCACTGTGTCGAATAGGTCCCGAGTCTTATCATCCATCGGAGCAAACAGACTGGTGAGCTTTTTACTCGCCGTCCATTCAGCCTTGATTACCTCTTTCTGCTCGAGGAGATATTCCTTATCTAGACTTGAAGTACTGATCTTTTTATCCACCAGTGATTCAAGTTCACCAAACTGCAATGGATGTGATGACCAATCCAAAGCTTCAGCAACCTCTGGTAGCTTATCGTCAGGTGTAATGCCGTATTTCAGCGCCTGTTTCTCAGTTAATGCTATGCATGTGCACCGACAGCGGAAACCTGTGGGAGGATAATGTGTCAGCCAGAATGGATCATCAATGTGACGAACAATCCGATTCAAGGCCAAATGACTCGGACGCACTCGACTATCATTGATCGCCGAATACATCAGATATGATCGTTTAGCTTTGTTCCTTTGCTGTTGTTGCCAACGACCATGACCGTAAGCACTTTGAATATTGGTACGGAATACATTGTCCAGGTAATGCTTTGGCAGAATGATTTCAGATTCTTCAATTAGCTTCTGAAAATCCTTAAAGGTACCGCCGTCGGCAATCGATTTATTCACCGCCTTGATGACCGTTTCAATCTGCTCAAGACTCGATAGAAAGCTAACCGTAGTCGCCATCTGTCGGGTCTTAAGGTCCATTGAATAGAACTCATCAGGTAGCACGATCTTTTTACTGTGAGCGTACCGAAGCGCCTCAAGAAACGTGACTGGTTGCATAGCTTACTTCCCGTTTTGAGCCGTCACATACCCCAATACATCTGCAGCATACAAAGCTTGGTCCAGATTAGCTGTGAACTGAGTTTGTGTTGCTCCAGGTATTAACTGCATCAAGTTATAAGCCAGACTTTCAGGGCTATCAGACTTGAATACCAATTCCTTGACCTGATCTGGTTTCAGTAGCTGCAATTCATCCTGACCATCAGTCAGTTCTTCAACTTCCTGCTGTTCTGGTGAAAGCTTGTTTGCTGTTGCCTTAAAGTTGAATGCCTGACGCGGTAAAGCGGTGAATTGATTGAAGGCAGTTTGAGGCTGCTCAATCACATCACCATCTTCCAAACCATATTCACGCTTAAAGTATTGTGGCGTTAAGACTGCACCAGCATTCTTTAACTTCACATCACGATCCGCTTTAGGCTCTTCCAGTGATTTCTCTTCACCAATGATGACCCGGTGGCGTTCCCAGCCATTGATATCACATAACGCGTTAATAATGGCTTGTATCGTTGGCATGATCATCCGGACATCGGCTTTATACTTTGAGTTTTGCACTTCAAGATGCACATCACCTAAAGCTCGCGAACCTGCGCCATCGGTACCACTGGTTAGAGTTTGACCCAGAATCACCTTTTGAATACGGCGCTCAAGGTTCTTGTCGAAGGTTTCGAAAGTCTGTGATGCGTTGCCATTGGTATTGGCTGTTTGGATTTCTACCGAATCTGTTCCACTTAAAGCAATCACTGAGCTTGCATGCGCTCTAAGTAGCGCATCACGCATATCTGTCGTCTTGCCGGCAGTTTTACCAACCAGCATTGGTAAGCCAAACTTTTCAACAAACTTGGCCCAAAACTTAAAGCCAGACGTTTTGAAGAACCAGACCCAGTACAGTCGACTTAAAAGAGCCTCACCTAATGGATTCTCATAAGTAGATTTACAACGTGTCAAAAAGTGTTTGAAGCGCTGATCAACCTCCTGATCCTGCCGAGTTGTATTGTAGTTGGCCAGCAACATCAGACGACCATCATTCTTAGGCTCATACCATTGCATTGGCTTTTCACCAATCCACTTAAAACCAATAAACGGTGTAATGGTATTGCCATCAATATGTAGGCTCGGTTCCTCAGGCTTAGTATAGATTGCTTCTAATACAGAATATCCGTACCAGCGAGCATTCTGTGCACCCAAGAGAATCTCAGACCACCACTCACGTAAATGCTCCATAATGATTTTAGATTCCGGTCGGTCCATCGGCTCTACACGCCATGATGCACTCTCAAGTTTATCCTGGCGTTTTTCAATGGCCTGATAAATCTCATCGTCATACATCATGACTTTTAAACGTGGACGGGTGACCCCTGCTTTTCGAAGTACTTCATCGCCGTCTGGCATTTTGGTCAGATAATTGATTAAAGCCTGTTCAGCCTCATGAGAATACAGTGCACCAGCTTCAGGTTTTGCATTCTCAGGCTTTTTCCTTTTCTTAGACATAACTCAACCTTATGCAGCCGGAGGGCTGTAATTAATCGCAATTACTGCATCTTCAATCGCATCAATCAGCGTATCTACTTGGTCATCATGATCATGGGTAAATGCCGCATTGAATGCTTCACACTCTTCAAAGAATTCACCGACCCAATGAGCATCTTTAGGTACCATCACAAAACGATCTTCCGGTTTATCCTTATAGTTTGCTTCGAGATGGACCTGCACATCCATGAAACGGGATAGCTTGTCTGTATTACGCTGGACTGGAATCACAGCGACACCAGAGTAAGTGCCGAGTGTTTGGATCAACTGAGTACCAGATGCCTTATCTTCTACTTTCATGTAGCGGATAGGTTTGGTATGCCAGGTGTACTCTTTATGCTTATCCAGAAAGGCTTTAGCCTGACGATTCAGTTCTGGTGCTTCCCACTTACCGCGCAAGAGATCTAGCAAGTACAGCTTTCCATCGATCCCCATGCCTACAAGTAGGAATACGGAATAGTCATTGTGCTCTTTAGTCTTTTGAGCGGTATCAACAAGGACGGCGCGCCACTGAAGCTCTGGAATATCTTTATAGAATCCGAACCATTCAGATTTAATCAGGTCACCGCCTAATTTCTTAGGCTGCTGCATATACTGACTAGAGAATGTATAACGGGATACCGTGGCACCTTCTTTATCCTTGCCACCCTTTTCAAGTTGTAATAAGGATTGAAGCGATTCTTTCTTTGGCCAGTAACTTTGGCGGCCTTGCTCATCACGCTCAGCATCTCGCGGTACCAGCTTTTGAATATGCTTTGGCAAGGTTGCAATGTACTTATCATCAATTAATGCCGGAATAGATATTTGAGTCCATTCACCAGGTAAATTACCTGTCATGACAAAGTTGGTTGGATCCTCAGTATGCAGGCGCTGCATGATCATGATGATGGGTGTATCAGACTTGGCTTTACGTGAGTTCACCGTATTAAGTAACTTGCGATTGGCGGCATCTCGTTTGATCTTACTGAAAGCATCTTCTGGCTTTAATGGGTCATCGATAATGATACAACCTGTAAAGCCATCATCAGCCAGTGTTCCTGCGCGCCGTCCTGTTACCTGTCCACCCATAGAGGCCACATACACATGACCTACATCGTAGTCCTCAACTGTAATCTTCCATTCCTTTTTGGAGTCAGTACTATTGGAAACCGTTAAATCCCACATCAATCGATAGTCTTTCGACTTCACAATGTCACGCGCTGTATCTGATACGCCTTCTACCAGTGACTGAGAGAAGGACAAATACAAAAACCGTGATCGAGCATTTAGAGCCAAGCCTCGCGGGATTAAATTAGTTGTCAGTTCAGTTTTACCCGCGCCTGGTGGAACATTGATAACAACATTTGCAATTTCGCCCGCAATTACCTGGTCAATAATCCATGAGATATAAACATGGTGCCAATTCACCGTAAATTTAAAGCCCATACGAGGCTTAAAGAATCGCCGGGTGAAATATAAATGCTCATCTTCACACAGCTTCTTTTCAACCTGTGTTTGCAGATCCATTTAGTATTCCTCTTGGGCCTTCTTTACAGCAGCTTCGACCTGTTCTTGAGTAGCATGAACAACGGTGGTCTGTAATGCTTCGCCGTCCTTACCGGTAATTTCTTGTCGGTTAGTGAATTGACCACCTACATCTTTAGCAGCCTGTTCAAGAATCTTAAGACTCATCACCGTGTTTTTCGCATTACGCTCAAGCTGCTTTTGATACTGCTTTAAGCGGTAATGTTTGTTTGCAATCGGGATATCAATTAAGCCAGAATCAAAATCGGCGCGTGTTTTGTTGAATAACTCGACAAACTTTTTGGAAAGGTTTTTGCCTGCCGCTTTGGTTGGGTCATACGCAGCGACCTGAACACGATCAATGGAAATTTTAAATTCTTGTTTAACGAGCTCAGCAACTTCTTGGGGCGTATCACGACAAGCAAGAGACTGAACTATAAAGATTTTTACAGGCTCTTTAAGTGTTGCCATAAACACCCCTTCGTATAACAACGTATAACAAAGCAGGCAAAAAATTTAAGCCAACTTCAATAAACATGTACCACATGCATGAGCAATATTTGCCTTTCTAATTGTTGGACCATCATTTGCAAGCTCTACCATTTTCTGAACTTCTGGTGATGCACCATAACGCTGTACAACGCCGTGGAATTCTTCGACATCATGGCCACGCAGGAAATACTTATATTCACCAGTTGAAGCACTCACCAGATAATTACCATCTTCGTCACGTTTGGCACCAATGTGATAAAGCTCATGTTCAATCAGAGCGCAGAAATCAGCATCACTCGCCTGTGATGCATAGATAGCATCAATAGTGATCAAGTATGTAGGCACACAGCCAAACCAGTCGATCATTTGTTTTTCTTGCCGGGCCTTCTTCCAGCCGCCAGCATTAAACATGACCTTTTCTGTCTGGCCTAAAACCACTTGTTCAGCTTTAATGAATGCAGATGAAGCCCACAGTACTTTAAATAGATCATCATCCCACGGCGATATATGCACATGATCTGGATTATGTAGTTCCCCATCTTCTGAAATGAAGGTTTCCAATATCCATTCTTTTAACTCTGGTGCCGGCTCGAAGGCTATCGGATCAACTGGATCAATCTCAAGCAAATGTTCAGGTGGATATGGACGTTTCATAGTTTCACCACGGACAATAAACATGTTTCAGCATAGCCAAAATCACCAACAACATTGCTGACGTCATCAAGATACTTATCCAATCCCAATCTTTCATAACCCACCACAAATCGAACGGCGTTACGAATAAAGCGCCGTACGCAAATTCTTAATACGCTCTTTCAGCTTAATCATGATGCCGTCAATCGCATGCAACTCACTAAGCGTTAATCCGGATCGACTGAGATTCTGATATTTAGACAGCTCAGCACTGCAAAACTCTAAGTCCTTTTTAGCTTGTATTTTGTCTGTCATGGGTGCCACCAATAAGAAAAGAAAACCCCACTCAATTTAGTTGAGCAGGGTTATATGCCGTAATCCGTTCGGCGAATGTCACCGAAGTGACAAGGGTTTATTCATCCAGCCATTTGCCACACTTACGGCATTCAACCTGAACGAAAATATCAGAGTGATAATCGTAGTGATGAAAGCAGAATAGGCGTTTTAGGAATTGGAGCATCACAACACCTCGAATTGATCTCCCTCATACACAAACTGAAAACCTAAACAGCGTTCATCTTCAGTTAATGATGGGAACATTGGTGATTTCTCTTTTGAGCAGATAATGGCAATACATTCAGCCTTGCATTTATCTTCACGATCTACAGCAAGAATCTGCTCGTTATTATCTTCATCTGGTAGCGACTCAATGACACACGGAGCCAAGTAACCAAACTCGTCAGCAATACCCCAAGCATAATCCCATGCCTTATCACCTGCTCTAGCAATATGCACATCATTAAACTGGAATTCATTGTTTTGGTGTTTGATTGTTTTCATGGTTGGCTCGGTTATTTTTAGAATCTGGTGCCCTGATATTGCTTACACCAACATTTCTCAGGGCATTAAATAAGGATGTGGCGATCTGCCACATCCTTGCCTTAGATTACGATATTGACCAGCTCGGCAACTAATCTACCGCTACTCACAATCACACACACCTAACATGCACGGTCTGCTTTACTTGCTTTCAATCCTCTTTAGGTCGGGACGCTACTCCCTAGTCTAGATTCCCGAAGGAAGTTTACTCGATGGCATGTTCCACTGGTCAGCACTCCAGCAGGAATGGATTGCCTTTTTACAGGCAACAAAAAAGCCCACCTTTCGATGAGCCTTAATCGCTAGTGAGCCTGACTACTCAAGCGCACTATATCAGAAATATGCCATATCTTGTCCGGACAGTCAAATACTCAATCAATCTAATTTCAAGCGCTTATCATGGCCTGCTAAATAGAATTTTCCAGCATATACCATTCCCTCAATCGAAGTCTTACCCATACCGCGCTCATGTGCTAGCTGACGCAACGACATCCCACGTACGCATTTATCAATAAAGATCTCAACAGCTACCTTTGCCGAAGCACAAACTACCGTCGACTTATTAAAATCCATAATCAACTTCCGCACCTGCTCAGCTTCAAAATCATTAATCTGGCAAATGATCTGATCCTTACGCGGTGCCACCCCTTTGTTATTTTCAAGAATCAGCCAGTAAATCTGATTTACCCCAAGTGAGTCCGGCTGATGTCCTGACTTCATACGTGAAATCTGGATGTATGCCCCATACTGCTTAAGCCAATCTTCAATACTGAAACGATCCCAATTCATCACTTCCGCTTTAACCATCGCATTCATCCCTATTTCCTCTCAAACCCTTAACTTTTCAACTTGAATAATCAGCTTCCCGCCTTTTTCTGATGGCAACCGCTTCACAAGCAATTCATCCACCTGGGAATCATCCAAAATCAACCCACCTTTCGACAAAGCGTCAAAGCATGGTTTTACGATGTTATCGATGTCGCGTATTTTCGCGTCAGGTGGCGCGTATTCGATCTTTACGCGAACTCTGCCCTGATACCCTGCCGGCTCAATAAAACGCTTCATAACGTCAATAAAGTGGATTGCACGCTTACTTAATCGATTAGTCTTGTTCGCCCCACGAATCCAGTAATGATTCACCGAGGGAGGTGTGATTAAAACTTCACACCAGAGCAGTTCATCATTCATCACACCAAATCCTTTCCCTTCGACCAGATGTGCTGGAACCTTTGGCATTGGATCTGGATTGGATTTCTTTTTCCCCGACTTGGTTGTTACACCAAATCGAGGACCAATACCGGCTTTTCGCGCCTGAGCTGCGGTGATACGGAGATTAGTCATTGGCACCTCGCAGGGCTTCTAAATTCTCAATTTGAGCCTCGATAACATCCGCAAACTCACTATCGTCAGACCACAAATCAAATTCATTTCTTATGCTGACGGTAAGTTTCTTGTATTCATCAATTCGCTTTTGCATATCCTGACGCGCAGCAAAGTGACCCTGAATAATTGCAGACTGCTCATCGTTGATTTTCTTAATCTCGATATAACAAGCCTCCATGTTGTTGAGCTGGGCTTTTAGTTGACTTATTTCATGGTGCAAGCTATCCACCAAGCAACCATCGCAAAAAGCTACCTCGCCATGATCTAGGCATTGATGTTTAGTCATGAACCGCTCCAGCATAATTTGGTTGATATTTCTCAGCATCTAGAATCGCTTCAGGTACACCAGATTGCTGATTATCAAACCACCACAGGAACATCCCGCAACAAATCGCATGAGCTAAATGATGCTCTCCAGTTTCGGGGTCTTTTTGCTCACCCTGCCACCAAGCATCAATATGGCGTTGCATTGCATCGTAATATCGCGTCTTAGATTCAGGGACATGCTTCCAGTTATCTACCTGATACTTACTAGCCCCAAACTCTAGAACGCGAATTACGGCATTTAGAGCGCCTTTTGGAAGCAGCGACATACGCGGCTTATTTTTGTCAAACTTTTGACCCTGCTCACTCATCCCAATCACTCCAATCACCCCGAATCAAATCCTCAAACTGCTTACTTTCTTCATCTGCCACTTGATGCATCATTTCAAATTGTTGCTGAAGTAATTCCTTTTCCTGTAGATCAGTCGTCCGGTTGATCTGGTCTCTTAATTCTGTAAATCCTGTCATGCTGCTTGCTCCCCAATCTTTTGAGCCTGTTCACGCTTGCGTTTGTGATAAGCTCGGTTTGCTTCACGCTTGCAAAGAACACACTTAGTTCCATAAGCTCCATGTGACATCACTCGCTTATGAAGTGCCATCCCATGCTTCTCGCACTCGCCCTCAAAATGCGTTTCACCTCTTTCCATAGCTTGTTTCATTGCTTCCAGGTTGCGATTTATACGTTTCCATTTTTCCGTGATTGGTCCGTATGACTTCTTGGCTCTATCAGACTCGCATTTTGTGCAGCGATGCACTTTTGCATGAACTACGTACTCAACCGGGCCATGCTTTTTGCATTCACCATAAAAACGTTTCTCTCCACGGATACGTGCGTCATTTGCCAGCATTCGGTTATTGGATAATTTTTGATTGTTGTACTGCTTCACCTTTGCGCTTCTACAACTTATGCAATAAGTCGTTCCTGAGTTGTAGATTCCAAAACAGGTTTCTTTTTCCTCTTTGATGCAGTAAGCCAGGAATGTTCTTTCGCCTCGTTGCACAGCGTCTTTTTTACGAGCCATGTTATGAATACGGATAAATGATTTTTTATCCATTGCCATAAGCGTCGGACCATCCGCGTATTCGAAGTGTTTAATAATTTCTTCTAGCTCATGGATCCTTTCCCATGTCAGCGCATATCTACCGATAATTGCATCATTGATTCGGTTCCATACCACACCAAACTGTTTTGCTAGTTTGTTTGTGTCACCAAAACGCGCTCTCGCTTTAAATCCTTCAAGCAGTGTTTTTTGTTTCTGGAGGCGTAATTGTCGATCATGCTTTTCCGCCTCCTTTTCAGCTTTTTTAAGAGCTACGCTTTTTTGACGCTCTTTTTTGATTTGCTCGGCCTTTTTCTCACGCTCTAAAGCACGTTGCTGTTTAGCTGACTCAAGTTCGCGCTCACGTCTTTTTCGTTCCTCTTGCTTGCGCTGTTTAGCTTCAGCACGTTGCTGGCGTTTTGTAACCTCTCTTGCCTGGCGAGCTTCTGTGTTAGTAGCTTCAATTTTTGCATTACGTTCAGATTCAGGAGCTACCACCTTTGCACGTTCTTTTGGAATATTCCCATCAGGAAACTTTGTGAAGCCCATTGGCAACTGAGTGATTTGGTTTTTAGTCAGCCAAGCTTCAACATCGTTATTTAATTTTTCAGATTCGATTTGTTTTTGATAAATACTCATGCCGCACCACCGAATAAATCACCTTGTTTTTCTGCCTGAGGATTGATCCAAAGTATTTCCTCACGTGTCACACCACCATTAGCACCTGAGGCCTGTGTAAACTTGGTAAGCTTTTTCCAGCTTTTTAATTTCAAGTCATATAGATCGCTGTGGTACCCACATAAAATCACCTTGCCCTTTAATGAGAGAATGAGATCCAATAGCTGAATATGCTGCTCATCTGTTAAATCATGGCGATATGCCTTGGTACCAGAATCACGAGTACTGCATAGGTATGGTGGATCTATAAAAAATAAAGTTTCTGGTGAGTCGTATTGCTGGATAATTCGCAATGCATCATCATTTTCGATATATACAGATTTAAGTCTTTTAGCTGCCTGAATAAGTCTTAATGGGTATTCATCCCAAAGCTTAGACTCATAGGGTTTGTCTCTACCGCCAGTTGCCCTAAAGCCTGTTTTACCCTTAGTAGCTCCCGCAGATCCAAAGCCCATCTGTGCACGAATTACTAATCTTCTAGCTTTTTCAATTTCACATTCAGTGTGGCCATAAGCTTCGACAAACTCATTTCGCGCATATGGAGTTAATTCAAGTTGCTCAACAAGCTTCATGCGTTTTGTTTCATTGCGCAGTACTTTGAAGAAGTTGACGACATCAGAATCAAGGTCGTTGTAAATTTCGGTACCGCTCGGTATTTTACTAAGCAAGATCGAAGCACCACCACCAAAAGGCTCTACATAGGTTTCATGTTTTGGAAAGTGGCTAATAATCCAATCAGCTAAACGGAACTTTCCACCGTGGTACCGGATTAATGGATGATTCATCTTCACACCCCACCCCCTGCGCTTTGCCCATGCTTCAACTTCATCGCATTCATCATCGCCATCGGCAAAGACATGCCCGCTTCTTGAAATTCTTTTACCTTGCTTTCCACCCAAGATTTCTCCTCCGGGGTCGGTTCAGGTAGCCATGATTTAGGCTTAGGTGCTGCCTTGGATGTACCAATCATCTTCGGTGGCACATACCACTCTTGCTGACGACCTTGCATCTGGGCTTTAGCCAGGTACGTGTCATAGATCGATTTGAACTGCTTGAAAGCCTCTTTCATGCTTCCCTGCTCGACCAACCAGTAAACCGAATCCCATGCTTTTTTAGTCAAGATAGTAATCTTGTCTTTTTGCTTCAGGAATTCCTTCAGCTCCATGCGAGACAATTCAGCCACACGATGAGAACTCATATTTGAGTAATCGCATGCACGTTGCCAAGCTTCTGTTGCTGTCCACCAGCTGCCAGACATGCACCATGATTTAAAGTCTGAGAGTGTTGGGCAGAAATCACCTGATCCAGCTTTTGCATTCAGCTGGGCCATACCCTTTTGAAACTGCTCATCAGTTAGCATCATCAAAGCACTGTTAATGATGGTCAAAATGCGATTCAGGTCAGTCATGCCGTTAAATTGGCTAATAAACTTGTGTCCATACATCACCTGCATGATGTCGTAGTATTCGCGTGCCTTGTCTAAGGCGATCCCGTTATGCACGACCCACCCCCTCAATCAGTAATGACTTTTTTGGCTCACCAACATCAATGATCTGACCTTGCTGTCGATCCATAGCTGCACGTTGTTCAGCGAGAATCTGAGCTGTGGTTTTAGTGATAGATTGACCTGGTGTTTTCAGTGGTGTTTCTTGTTGACGTTTAATCCACTCAAATGCTTTACCAAGAATCTGGTTTTTCACCATTTGCTTTTTATGTGAATAAGCGTCCTGAAGTTGAATCAACAAAACATTCAAATCGTGTTGAGAGATATTTTTTAAACCTGCCATTGATAAACGAGTGTTCACATCAGAAAGAGAGAGATCAAAACGTGGATCTCGGTTTTCTGTATTCAGGTTTAAGGAATCAGGAATCAGGTTAAGGGAATCAGGAATCAATATATCAGCAGGGTCAGACTGAGGCTTGCCTAGGGCTTGACCTAGGTATTGATCATCATCACCATAAGTTATTGAATTTAATTCACTTATATAATCCTGATTTTCATCAGCATTCACATTAATAACATTCTGAACTTGTGCTTGCCCTAGGTTTGCCTCGGGTTTGCCTAGGTCTTGTACAGGGTTGTATCTCGGCACATCATTCACACTTTCTTTGTGGTGTGGGTTCTGGTGCTTAGTGAATTTAGGCAGAAAAATGCATTTGCGATTATTTACTAAATAGCGAATCAAGAATTTTTGGTCTTGAAGTTCATTCAGCATCTGATCAACATTTACGTCGTCAGCAGGGAAAAGTGCCATCTTGATTTTCTTTGGTTTGTCTTCCAGGTAGCCTTCACGATCAGCTAAAGTCCATAAGCCGATGAACAAAAGACGAGTTTCAAATGAAAGCTCTACCAGATCCTCATTAATAAAGAATGAAGGCTTAATATTTCGTGCTCTAGCCATTATTTACGCCCCACTTTAAGTACACCCCAATAAAACCAATTACATCTTCAAGTGTTGTATTCATGCCGCCACCTGCTTTGTATTACGTACTTTGTTTACCAAGCCAGTGATACGAGTCAGGCCAAATGCAGTGACACGCATATGCAGGAACACTCGTTCTTTGCCATCATTGCGATTAACAATTACTGGTGATGTACGATTGGTGAAAACCTTGTTCAAGACATATTGGGCATGTGGCTGGAGCTTGCGATCTGAATCACGGTAGATCCATTTCTTATTAATCAGTAGCTGGATTAATTCAGATTCTTTAATGCCGATTGTTTTGGCACATTCACGTAAGCAATAAGTGTTAGAAGTATCAGCAATGGTTTCCAGTGCCTCAGCCTTAGGTGTGAGTACCGCTACTTTTTCACTTAACTCAATATTGAGCTTGGCTTGAATTTCGATTGCTTGAAGCAGGTGTGCTGGGTTGGTGATGTCAAAGCTATTTTTAGCCTTGAGCGCTTCTTCCATTGCAGTCATACGGTCAAAAATTTGTGCTTGTAATTCGTAGCTATAAGACATAGCCATGAGACAAGCTTCACGTTTTGGGAAGCGATAGCATGGATAGGTTTGTCCATTTTGTTGGTTAATGTAGGTATCCCTAAATTTTGGGAGACCCTCTAAACCCAAAACCTTCGGCACTTTTGCCATAAAGTGATCATGGCGAAGTTGCGCCGGATTGGTTTCACTTTTTGCGCGATATTCATTAATGAAATCAACAATCTCAAGTGATGACATCGTTACTTCGTTTATGTTAAAATTTCCTTGTGCTAACATATTCATGTTTACTTTCCTCGACCGTTAGTGAACAATCGAAAAAGCCTGATCTAGACCATCAGGCTTTTTCCATTTGTAGAGCTGATAAATACTTTGCACACTCGCCTTTCATGGCTTTACGCAAAGATTGAATTTTGTGTTCAATTTCTTCCAGGATGCGATCTGTCTCATCCATTTCAGTAGGTGTCACCACACCATCTTCCAGAGCAGATAAAACTTGCTTATTTGCTGCACCATTCCCAACATTCATACCAAGCAGTGATTCAAGAACACCTAGTTGATGATCTTTTCCTTCCGCTTGCTCTACCGGCATTAATGCAAAACCTAATTTGTGCGCCCACACTTTTAAAGAAGCCGGGTTTTGTGTATAGGTCAGCATTGCTTCAAATGCCTTTAGGCTCGGCAAATGGTTTTCCATGTTTGGATTGGCATAGTTCAAAATCGTGTTGTGAGACACACCAACAACATCAGCAATCTCTTTAGGTGTAATCCCGTTTGATTGGTGAATCATCTTGTGTAGCGCGGTTTTAGACTCTTTCGATATATCCATGTGAACACCTTGTTTACTTTCACGTTTATTAAAAACGCTAAGTTGTTGATAATTGATTTAAGCAATTAAGGTTTCTAAATTTGCCTTTAACTTGCCTTTACTTTGAATTTGGAGAATTGCCTGGGTTGAAGCTGGAATTCCATATGAGCGCCATTTGCTAATAGCTCCGCGTGTCTTTTTTAAGATTCGCGCTAGGTCAGCATCAGTTTCAGCTCTGTAATGCTCCTTTACGTCATCGACAGTCATAATGTTTACCTTGATAAACTTTTAGTTTCCCTAAGTAAACCATAAGTTTCTTTTTAGGTCAATAATAGTGTTTACCATTGGAAACAATTGTTATGGGTATTTTTGCAATGAGCAGCGTTTCTGAGCGTATCTTGATGAGAATGAAGGAACTTAACCTTCAGCAAGTTGATCTGATTGAAGCCACAGGCCTTAGTAAAGGCACGGTCTCCAAATGGATCTCGGGTGTGAATGTCCCTAGTGGAAAAAGCATCACATCTCTTGCAAAAGCCTTAAAAACATCACCTGAATGGATTTTAGATGGTGAGGGCCTTAAAAATCTTGGCGGCCCTGTAAAAAAAGAGGACGATAAAGGATTTAATAACGTTCGTTTTAATGGAAAGAAACTTACAAGGATTCCAGTGTTAGATTTTGTACAAGCTGGTATGTGGCGAGAGGTCGCGTACGATGGTAGTGAGCCAAAAGGATATACCCTTACTACTTATGAAAATAAAGATCCAAGCACTATTTTTAGTGTGACTGTCGAAGGTATGAGCATGTACCCCGAGTTTCAACCTGGTGATGATATTGTTATTGATGCCTCAATTACTCCTCAGCCTGGTGATTATGTGGTAGCTCAGAATGGTGATTACGAGGTTACCTTTAAGAAGTACAGAGTTGTAGGTTTTGATGAGCACGGCCGTGAAGTATTTGAATTGGTTCCGCTAAATCCAGATTTCCCTATTCATAACTCACAGAAGCATCCTATTTCAATTATTGGTGTAGTTGTTCAGCATCACAGGGAATTTAGAAAATAATAAAAGCCGCTATATGCGGCTTAAACAAAATCATTAGGTTGTATCGAAATATCTAAAAAGTTAGTTGGTACTAGTTTAGGTATCTATAGAATTGAAAACCCAGTGCAGCTTTTTTTGCTGTGAATCGGGCTTGAGGGGTAAAAATGGCAAAAAAAGAAATTAACTTTGACTTCTATCAACTTGTTATTTCTTCTAATAATAACAATACTTTACAAGACTTCTTTGAAGCTATAAAAAATGGCTTAACAAATAGTTTTGTTGAAGTCAGAGGATATACCAGAGAATTATATCGACTTGATAAAAGTAAAGATGGTTTTTGGTTTGGGCAGTTTCGTAAATATCGAATTGACCAGTTACCCGCCTACGCAAGATTTGGAGAGGATGAAACTGAAATTACACTGGATGAAGATCAAGGGATAATTGAAAGGAATTGTTTCATTTTCTTCCCAGATAGAAACATTTTGGTATGGCAGCATGATTCACATGCCAACCATCCTGAAAGATTTGCAGATTTTCTTAGTACCACTAGTGGCGATAAAGTTGAAGCAGCTCCGATTTTAACAAAATCAGCTCTATTACGATTAATGGCTAGCCAGACTGAGGCTTTGAAGTTTCAGATTTCAGTAGCTCGCCCTACCGCACCTAGTATGTATAACGAGAATAAATTTACAGAGAGCTTGTTTTCTCTAATGAATAATTCTGGAGCTGATTTATTTAATTTGATTGGCGGAGTTGACTTGAGATCCAAGGATGCAGGTTATCTTAATAGCGGGATTATAAAACGCGGCTTGGAAACATTAGTATCGTCTGGCGCGGCAAGGACAGCCAAGGTTTTAGTATTAGATGAAGGTAAAAGAGAATGGCTTGATTTGATAACTGATAGAGTTAAAACATCGCGACAAGTTGAGGCTGACAAAAAATCTATACCATTTATAACAATGATTGATATGATAAAATCAGCATATGATGAAAAACGAGAGGTGTTGGATGAAATTCTTGGAACGCCACACGCCACTCTTGATTAGTTTTGCTGCTTCTTTTATCGTTTGTTTTCTACTATATAGAAATTTTGGTCTAATCATAAAGTTTGAAGATGGTGCTCAAAACTCACCGTATGAAATTGCAAAACTGATTACAGGTATTAGCGGCACTATTTTAGGCTTCTTATTAACAGCAGTAGCGATGCTTACAGCTGTTATGGATAGGAAGCTTGTTGAAAACATGAGAAAAACTGGACATTATAGAGTCTTCATTATTGATTGCTTTATAAATATTTTTTTATTTCTTGTTGTTATCAGCTTAGGGATTATTTGTCTCTTTCTCGTCAATCCTTATTTGAGCTATATTCTATACGGTATTCTTTTTTTTATCTGCGCTGCAATTCTTATGTTAATAGAGCAAGGAAGACGGTTCATTTTAATCTTTACTAAAATATAATTAATCTTGAATTCAACCCACCCCAGCGGTGGTTTTTTCTTTATGTAAGGTAAGTGTAACCTTGTCTTTAAACGCTACATTATAACAATTAGTATAAAGATACCTATGATTCATAAATAGAAAGGTAAGTCTCAATGAAATATTTGTTAGGTGCAGCATTGTTAGGATTAGCAATTACTGGCTGTACTTCAAATCCAAAAAACGAAGTGGTTCAAGAAAAAGTTGTGAGCAATACTCCAGCTGAAACTCAGGTAATTAACTTTACTGGCCCAATGGATCTTACAGTTGAATTGAAATCTTCGGATAATTTTGAAACAGCTTTAATGACTGATAACTCTGGCAAGGTCTATCACCTTAAACGAGCTATTTCAGGAAGTGGTGTGCGTTTAGCCAATAATGATGGTGTTTCAATTCACTTCAAAGCTGGTGAAGGTATTGTAGAGTTTATGAAAGACAAACCTATCAGTATTACTGAATACAAAAAATAAGATTATTGCTCTAGGACAACCCACCCCATTGGTGGGTTGTCTTTTTATTATATGAAGTAATATTCCTATTTATTAACCGATGGAATTTCTAGAAAATTTAAGTAAAGTGAATTAAGTTTTTGAATAATTAGTGAGCTAATCAGTTTAAAATTATAATATATGACGCTGTAGTCTAAAAATTGTTTTTCCATATCTCTCTTAGTACAAATACGGACTAACTTAATGAATAATATTAACTTTAAGAATTTCGAAGAAGCTGGCCAAGCCATTTTAAAATTCTTATCTCAACGATTTGGATTTAAGCTATGGATGATTACCCGTACTGAAGGTGATGACTGGATCGTGTTACTAAGTGAAGATAATGGCTATAACGTTAAGCCAGGACAAGTATTTCGATGGGCAGATTCGTTCTGCTCACACATGGTACAAAATAATGCGCCCCGCATTGCCCCTTACTCGCCCGATGTTCAAGTTTACGTAGACGCACCTATAAATCACTTAGTCCCAATTAAAGCCTATATCGGCCAACCTCTGTATAAAGAAGATGGGTCCCTTTTTGGCACTCTCTGTGCAATCGATCCTGAACCTCAATCTAAAAATCTGGTCGAGGAAGCTCCATTATTTGAGCTGCTAGCACAAGTGCTTAGCTATAATATTCAAGCTGAATTAAAAGCCGCTGAGTACATACGTAAAGCTGAACGGTTTGAAATGGAGGCATTGTCCGATCCCATGACTGGCCTTTTTAACCGTCGTGCTTGGGACCAGTTAATTGTATTAGAAGAAAAGCGCTGCAAGCGATATGGTCACCCTGTTGCTATTCTCATGATTGATCTTAATGACCTCAAAATCACCAATGATACTTTGGGGCATGCTGCAGGTGATGAACTCATTCAAAAAATGGCTTTAACCCTCAAAAACACTGTACGCAATAATGATATTGTCGCTCGTCTAGGTGGTGATGAGTTTGCTGTACTCAGTATTGAAACCAACCGAGAAAATGCGGATAAACTTGCAACCAGAATTCAAACTGCTATTGCAAAAGCTGGCATTAGTGCTGCAATTGGTTTTGCAATGCGAAATCCCACATACGGTCTATCAGCAGCTATCATAGAGGCAGATGAAAAAATGTATCAGGATAAAGCCCTAAGCAAATCACCTGAGACTAATTAATAAAAAACGCGAACCCGACGCGGCTCTTGGAGCGGGTGGAGAACTTATGCTTGAATTAATTGTTATTGATATATCTGAAACTAAACCAAAATCACTCTATGCTAGACAATTCAAAACCCATCCTCGCGTAGGTGAATGGATTGAAATAGATGAAAATGACGAAGGGGTTTTATATGAAGTTGTTAAGGTTGCTCACTCGACAAATGGTGGTGATTCAGATTTATACGTAAAGCCTCTAGGACTAACTTATGAAGTTGTTGGGAATCTTTGTGGTAAAAGTGATTAGCGATATTTAAATGGTTTTCGCTTAAATCATTAGGATTAGTAATTAAAACACCGATAAGTTTCACCCCAGTTAGTGGAGATGAATCCATTACCTCTATTAACTGACCTTCTTTTGTAATACCAATCATTCTAATGACTCCAAACAACCCACCCCAGCGGTGGGTTTTCTTTTGTCTATTAAAACATAAAAGTTTCCATAAAGAATAAAAAGTTTCTTTTAATAAACTTTTCTCTTGACTATAAAGTTTCCTTTGGTAAACTAAATTCCGTAGACAACAAAAAGCCCCAGCGTAGCCTACGACAACTACCTGGAGCGTGACCCACTCTCTCTCAGTGAGTAAAGAAATTATGAATGCAAAATTGACTCCACACAATAGCTTCAAGGTGACTCTTGTTGCTACTGCCTTAACTGTAAGCGCATTGGCGTTTGGATGGTGTGCTGACTTTGGTACTAGCCAAGCAGCTCCAGCTCAAAACATTCAATCTGAATACGGCATCGTATCTTTAAAAATGCTTGATGGCGTACGCGGTGAAGCAATCTTGAATCTTGATGGCTTCCGTTTGGAAATCACTTCGTTTGAAGTTGCAGCACATCCAGATGGCTACGGTGTACCAGGTTCCGAGTTCACTAATGTAGAAGTGATAGAACTGGGTGAAATCAAGGTATTCGATGCCAATGGCAATCCATACAACGACTTCACTGATTATCAGGATCACCGCGAAATCAATGCAATGATCGCTGGTCACATCATGAAGCATCGTCTGGTGGAGGTGCAGTCATGATTCTTAAATCTGCCGACCAAATCTTTGAAGCACTTTTGAATGGCCAGCTGGTTTACTGGTGTGAATATGGCTCTGATGATTGGTCCCCGCTTAATGACCAAGCACAAGTTAATTTTGCTGATCTTTACACTGGTTTCCTGCAATTCAAAGCAGATGAACTACCTGTCATTCCAATGCCAGTAGAGTTTGGCTCAACTCATCGCTACTTCTCTGAATACATCAAGACGTTTGAAGGACTTGAGATTTACAGGGTTGGTAAAAATCGGGTGAGCTACTTCGCTTTACGTGTCAAAAGCTCAGGAACTATTGCTGACTATTTCTGCAATACGCTGATTTACTCCATCCAACCTGACGGCTCTCTGAAGAAAATGGATAGGTCTACAGCTCCACAGTGGATTCTAGATGCTTTGGAAAATGCGCGAGTCGCCATGCGTAAAAATAAACGACATCAAGTTTTAGAAAGTACCGGCTTCTTTGGGTCTGAGGACTATAAGAACTTTAAACGCAAAAACCGTCAGCTAGGAGTACGTTGAGATGGCCATTAATATTATTCCAGCGGATCAACCGCTATTGGTTCAAGCCATTATCGTTTATCTGTACGCAGATCCGGGCTTGGGTAAAACATCAATTGGCTTCACTGGTGAAAAAGCAATTTCATTCGACTTTGATAAAGGTTCTCACCGTACTGGTGAACTACGTCGCGGTGCTGTAGTCCAGGTCAATCAATGGGCTGATGTGGCTAACCTGACTATGCAGGATTTGGAACCATTTAAAACGATTGTGATTGATACCGTTGGTGCGATGCTTGAAAGCATTAAGACTCACCTATTGCTTAACAGCACGAACAAGCAAAAAGATGGCTCTTTAAAACTTAAAGCCCAAGGTTTGGCCAATAACATCTTCAAGCAATACGTGAATACGCTAATTGCTTCAGGTAAAGACGTCGTTTTCATTGCCCATGCTTCTGAAGACCAAAACGGTGACCAGGTAATTTACCGACCAGATCTTGGTGGTAAGAACCGTAATGAGCTGTACCGCATTGCAGATGTGATGGGTTACCTGACCACTGTGCAAACAGGTGAAGGCAAGCATGAACGTGTGATCAGCTTTAGGCCTTGCCCTACTCACCATGCCAAAAATGCAGGCGGTTTGGGTGGTGAAACTGGTGAGGTATGGGTGCCTGACTTAAAAGCTAATCCGTCTTTCTTGGCTGATCTGATTAAGCAGGCCAAAGACCACATCAATACGATGACACCTGAACAATTGGCATCAATGAAGGCTCAGGAAGATTTAGATAACTGGATCCAGAGCTGTGCTGAAGCTCAGTATGCCAGCGATCTAAACCAACTTACTGAGTCTATCGATAAGAACCATACGTATTACAAAAATATGCGTGTTGCTCTTAAGACCAGAGCTGACGAAATGAAGTGCACCTTTGATATGCAGCGTAATGCATGGGTAGATCCTGTCGAGTTCTTTGGCATTAATGATCAGCAACTGGCTGACCTCCAAGCCTTCATTGATGAGCGCGGCCTTGATGCCAAAACCGTATGTGAGCATCTCGGTATTGATGCACTTAACCAAATCGAAGCCAGCAAACTGGCGACTGTACAACAAGAAATTGAAAAATTGGCAAAGGAAACTATTAACGCATGAAAGCAATAATTTTGGACACGGAAACTCATACGATTAATGGTTTCCCTATTGAAATCGCATACGCACCTTGCTCTTTTGAGCAAGGTAACTTGGGGTTTGATCAAAGCCAGATATTTGATGAGTTCTACTCATGTCCTGAGCCAATCGCTTACGGTGCAATGGCAGTGCATCACATCCTGGAAGCTGACATCGAGGGCAAGCCAAGCTTTGATACTTTCCACTTACCTGAAGATGTGGATTGCTTGATTGGCCATAACATCAATTACGACATTGAGGCGATCCGTAAATGTGGTACGGATGTTCCTGAAAAATCGATCTGTATTTTAGCTCTGGCTCGTTTCACATGGCCAGAACTGGAAACTCACACCCTGAGCGCCCTGTTCTATTTTGTGAGCTCAGACAAGGAAAAAGCACGTAATTACCTGCGTAATGCTCACAGTGCGAAGTATGACATCTGGTTCACATACATCATCCTGAAAAACATCTGTTTAAAGTTGGGTATCAAAGACATGAATTCATTGCATGTCCTATCTGAACAGGTACGCACTCCAAATGTAATGCCTTATGGCAAACATAAAGGTACTCCATTAAAAGAGGTTCCAAAGGACTATGTGAAATGGATGCTTACCACTGATATTGACCCTTATTTACGTAAAGCACTGGAGGCTGCGGCATGATTTTCAAAATTAAAAAGAAACATGAAGCTGGTTTCAAACTTTGGCTGGAAAAGCTGGGTTATGCAAAGAAAGAACTTGCAGATGGTAGCTCTACTTTTTCAGGCAAAGGCACACGTAAAGCACTGAGCTATGTGTTTTTAAAGAACGATTTAACAGGCAATGCAGCATGCCAGATGCTATTTGGTGAATATGAAATGCATCTGCGCTGCCCAAATGTTTCGAGTGAAACCAGCGAAAACTTAGCAAAGATTGTGGCTAATCGGATTATGAAGGCGGCGTGATGGATAGTACTAATCAAGTAGTTAATCCAGTTCCTTTTGATGACGCTCAGTGGTTCTGGTGCACCAAATGGTGTGAAGAAAAAGGTTTAAGCCCATACGATGCTAAAAACTGGGCTGATGCGAAATTTGAATATTTAAAACTGCAGGAGAAAAACAGTGACTGAAGTTCAAGAAAACATTGCTGTATCCGAAGGTCAGGAAGAAAACGTTATTGATAGATTTATTGCTGACGGTGGTTTTGATCAGGCATTTAAGGATGTGTTTGGTTTACCGGAATCAGTACAACAAAGTTTAAAAGAGGTAACTTAATGGCTCGATACACCATCACCGTTGAAGCCGAAAGACCGCCTCAAATTATGCTGGGTCAGACTATCGGTGGTGCAACGGTAAAGGAGCTTAAAGAGGTTGAAGTCGAACTGGTTTCAGCTTCTTATCTGGCTCAAAAATACAATCTGTCAGTGACCACGATTCGAGAAAAATTAGTTTCGATCAATCAAGGTACACAAGGCAAGGCGCTATACAATCCAAAGTTGGCCCATGACCTGCTGACAACCAAAGTTAAAGTAGGCAGACCGAGAGCTAATTAGCTCTCACTGTCGTTAAACATTTCTACCAAATCCTGAGCATCTGGATTGTAATAAGTATTCACCAGCATTGAGATAGTTTTGTGGCCTGTAATTTTGGCTAACACTTCAACCGGTAATTTTCTCACCTTCACCATTCTAGTGATGGCTTCATGTCGTGAATCATGGAAATTAATATGTGTAAGCCCTGCTCTTTTTTTTGCTCTCATCCATGTAGCACAGCATATCTGCTTATCAATGGGCAGAAGTTTATCTGTTCCTTTAGGTAATAAAGAAAGCAGTCTTTTGGCTTCACCAGATAAAGGCACGTTTCTGGATTCACCATTTTTTGTCATCGGTAAATGCACAAAGCCTTCTTTAATATCCTTCCTACGCATTGCCAGTATTTCACCCTGACGCATGGCGGTCTCCAGAGCAAATCGAAATGCCCATGCTACATAGTGGCGTGATGTTTCTGGTGTTGTGGATCCATCCCAACTTAACGCCTTTAGCAACAATTCTTGATCTTCTTCTGTAATACGCTGGCTTCTGGATTTTTCCTTGCTCGGCATGGTGACCGCATGCCAGACGTTAGAATCAATCAAAAACAGTTCTTTCATGGCATAGGTAAACACGGCTGAATAAATGGCGTGTTCATTCCTGAGTGTTGCTATCTTCACTTCTTTTTTACGGTTATTTCGCCATTCTGCAATGTCAGCAGGCTTGAAATCATAAATAGACTTGTCAGCTAAATTTGGTGCAATCCGGTCAAGGTTTTTAATTTTAAAATTGATAGTCCGTGCAGATCGCATGTGACGACCATGCTCTTGATAGTATCTAGCACAAAGTTCCCTAAATGGATAATTCGGCTTTTCGCCTTGTTCTATTGCCTTTTTACCAGATCGAAGTTCAAGCAATTTATTATAGGCCCACTGTTCACATTCCTTCGCTGTGTCTCGGGTGGCTGAATATCTTTGCTTGTCGAAAGTGACAATGATGCGCCAGCTGGACCCTCGCTGGATGGGTTTGGGTATTTTCATTTTATTGGTGCAGATTTGGTGCAGATTACTTTGCATTTTATCGGTAAAGTAAAAAAATGAAAGGATATAGAAGGGATTTTGTGCAGTTTTGGGTATGGTTTAGTGACGGGATAGGATTAATAGACTATCTTAAATTATTGTTTTTATTAAAATTAAATCTTTTTATATTTTATTTTTTGTCTTTTTATCAGAAAAGATCATCTAAAATCATTGTATACTACCTACTTTCTTTGTAGCCAAGATCATCATCCCGCGTTGATCAAGCCTGTAGTGAATTTCGATGAGCACCTTAATTCTTGTTACCTCCGCACCGACTTCTATTTATGCCTGGCATGCGCTTGGACTCGCCCAAGCTTTACAACATAAACAGGAAGCTTTCCGTGTATTTTTCTATCAAGATGGCGTGTCGGTCGCAAATGCATTGCAATGGGTGCCCGACGACCAGCGTCATCTCACACGTTCCTGGCAGGATCTGAATATCCGCTTACCTGTTTGTGTCAGTGCAGCCTTAGCGCGTGGGATTACAGATCAGGAAAATGCTCAACGTCACAATATTCAGCAACATAATCTTGCTGATGGTTTTGAATTGGTCGGTCTAGGCGAGCTTGCTGATGCTGTTCAGTCCTCACAACGTCTAATTCAATTCTAGATGCTTCATTTTTCAGGATGTGTTGCTTTTAAAAGGAATCTTGTGTGAAATCTGTACTTGTTATATTAACCCAAGCCAACCTAAACAGCTTACAGGTGCATGAAAGTCTGTCTGCCACGATGGTACTGGCGACCTTCGGCGCTGAAGTTAAAGTATTACTCCAAGGCGCAGCCTTGAGTCTTTTACGTTCTGAGCTTCAGTTTGACCAGCTGAAACATGCCTTTAAACTGGCTTCAAATCTGGTGGATAGTTTCGAATTTTATGACCTGACACCTATTCTGGTTGAACAGAAAAATCAGGACTCTCCTTTTGTAAAGCAAAGCGAACAGGAGATTGAGCTGATTGAACTCAATTCAGAATTCGTTCAAAAATTTGATCACGTATTGTATTGGTAAGGATGAAGGATAAATAAATGTCAGATCAAACCCTTTACCTGATCCAGTCAGATTATGCAGCGACGGCGTCAGTCCTTGATCAGTTAGCACAGCTCCATGCTTCAGATGATCAGGTGGTCCTGATGGGAGAATCTGTGCTGTATCTGGACCATGCTTTCGTACAGCAACTGCCGCAAGTTTATATCCTAAGAAATGATGCAGAAATTCTGATCTCACCTTTATCGGAAAATGTTGCTTTACTCGACTACTCCGAATTTGCAGATCTATGTCTGAAATTTAGTCGCTGCATCTCAATGAAATAATCCATGAGTCAAATATGAATCTAGAACTGGACCAAGATGGTCATTTAGTCGATTACACCATCTGGAATGAAGACGTTGCCCAAGTACTGGCAGATACACTGGAACTTCAACTTACTCCTTGGCATTTTGAAGTGCTACAGGCAGTCCGTCAATTTTATCAGCAGTTTGGGCATTCTCCTGCAACCCGTCCGTTGATTAAGTTTTTGATGAAGACAGTCAACCCGGAAATTAACAATGCCTTATTACAGGAAAAGTTTAATACAGGTCTGGTGGCACGCCATTTAAGCCGACTGGCTGGTATCCCGAAACCGGCGAACTGCTTATAAGTTTTAATCTAAAAAATGAATGAAGAAGAAGTCCGTTTCTACGGGCTTTTTCTTATTAAGCTTATCTATGATCTGTATTCACAACTAAATAAAGCTTTAAACCGGAAGATTAAAAACTTTTCTGATCCAATGCATTTAAGGCTTGATCAAGCTGTGGAGAGATTTCAGGCAGAACTTTCTGCAAAAATTCTATTTGAGCTCTCGCCTCTTCCGGAGCAACGACCCGGGCATTCACCAGATTCTGCTGCTGTACCAGCAAATGATCTAGCTGGCGCTAGTCTGGCTTTTCACCTTGACTTAAGCCATTCATCATTTGGGTAAAATCCAGATAAAGCTGGTCTCTCTGTTGTAATAAGACCTGCTGTTCAGAATCCACTTCCGAGTGTCTAGCCGTTCTTGCCGGTACAGCTGTTTTAGGATTTAAATTCGAAGTAATCAGTGACTTTGCTGGAAAAGTCATCTGATCATCAGGTTTCAGTATATTGAACTCTGCCTTATAGATATCCTTATGAACCTGATAAGCAATCCCAACCAGAATACCGGTCAATAACATTCCCGCCAGCAGATATAAAGTAAGTGTTTTGTTCCTCATATATGCCACCTACAATGCTTAGAGCAACGTTCATAACACATTGCTCTTTTTAAGCCATTATTTGCTACGGTGTAGACCAGTCTGCTGGGGCATAACCGATCCGGACACGCTGTGGATGATTGCCTACAGGTACACTGGTCACTTTATTGCCTGTCGCGAAATCAATTACGGTCACCACATCCGTTTCACTTTCTGAAATGATACAGCTACGGCCATCCGGACTTCGGGTAGCCCAGTATGGCTTACCTGCAGGAATCAATTTTCCGGCAGTCAGACTCTGACGGTCGACAATGGTGGCGTAATTATCCATCGTGCCCGCAACACAGAGCTTCTCACCATCAGCACTGATCGATAAACCATGATGGCGGGAATCATTCACCCATTTGGTACGATCTTTGGGAATGCTATCGCTACCTGGCAACTGCCCAATACGGGTCACTTTATTCTGGTTTAAGTCATACTCAATCAAACCATTAAAAAATGATACCTGAGCATAGAGTTTACTTTCATCCTTGCTAAAGACCATCGGCCGCACTGAATTAGATAAATCTTTTCGACCAAACGCATCCAATGCCGGTCTAAAGTCAATTTTCTTAAGCACCTGATGGGTATTGGCATCTGCAATGGTGATATAGCGTTTACCCTTGGTGAAATCCTGCCACTGCGCATCAAGAGAGGTTTCTACATTACCAATGGCCGAGTTCAGAATTTTTCTGCCATTATCAAAGTAGATATTTTCATGCGGTTTATCACCCGTCGCAAATCGACCAAGTTCCTTACCAGTATGAATATCCAGTACATGCACCACATTTCCGGAAGATGCGGAAACCGCGACACGCTGGCCATCTGGTGAAACTGCCATATGATCCGCGCGGAAGCCTTCAACTGGAGTACGCCAGTTAATTTTGCCTGTCTTGATGTTGATAGAGACCACATCGGCAAAACTTGGACGGGATGCGACCACTGACTGTCCATCTGGCGTGGAATACATATCGTCGACCAGCTGATCATTACCTTCACCCGCAGTAGCTTGAATATAGGTATAGGCAATCAGTTTAATGGGATTGAGGTGAATCTCTTTCAGACGCTCCTTACGATCAGGAATAATGTTGATCACACCAACCTTGCCAAAGTCACCTGAAGATCGAATCACTGTAACTGTTCCATCCCAGTTATTACCCACAAAGAAAACTTGCTGGGAATTGGGCGGTTGAGGCAAGGTAGACGAATCTGCCTGTGCAGTTGAAAAGACTGAGAGCATGGCCATCGCGGACAAGCTCATACAGAACCGTGATAATCGTTTTTTCTGGATTTCCATGCGGTATTCTCCATATTTTCTATTTTATTGTTTTTATCTTTGTTCAATCCACAGTCAGGCCGTGGATCTCAATCATCCACTATACAATGAAGAAAAAACCATGCTGAATTTTCCGACAGAATAGAAAGATAAGAATCCAGAAAAGTTGAAGCGTCCATTGATATGGACGCTTCTCAGTAAGATAGTTTTATTGAAAAATGCTTTGAACTTTAGACATCCAATACATCAACGAATTGAGCATCTAGAACCTTAGCTAGGTCCGCAGGTTTTAAACCAATATCCAGACCGCGTTTACCCCCACTGACATAGATTTTATTCAGCTGTTCTGCAGATGCATCAATGACAGTTTTCAGGCGTTTTTTCTGCCCAACCGGACTAATCCCACCGACAAGATAACCGGTTAGACGTTCTGCCTGTTTGGGATCAGCCATTTGTAGCTTTTTACAACCAAAGGCTGATGCTACTTTTTTCAGGTTTAACTGATGGTTGACTGGAAGAACTGCTACAAAATACTGCTTCTCATCTGTGACCAATAAGGTTTTAAATACTTCTTCTACTGCCAGCCCTAACTTTTCTGCTGCTTCCAAACCAAAGCTTTTGGCATTGGCATCATGTTCATATTCGTGAATGCTATATTCAATTTTTTGAGATTTTAATAATTTGCATGCAGGTGTCATAACAGCTTCGATAGTATTTTGACGGGATCTTCATTATAGCTTATCAAGTCTGCTTGGGTTTTATTCTGTGATTCTGAATAGCTTATATAATCAATATGTGTTCAAAATACAATCAGATACCATTAGCTTTTAATCCAGAATATCTATTCATATTGCACTTTAACTGAACTTAACTATCCCATTTATCATTGTAATTCCGCATACCACCTTGTTCTTAAGCTTAAAAATTCATCATTTAAAAACATAGGCAACATTCAGATGAATAACAACGCCTATACATGAAGTGCCATTTTGCCAATGTTATTGAGCGAACATAAAGAATTACAAATAAAGGTAAGCTTTAGAAAATTGAGCACATTCGTCAATATTAGATGAGGCCAGTAAAAGATTAATGAAGAATCATAAGTTTTTAATTTTACTTTTACGGCCAGTATCATTTATCCAATGTTCAGTAGCAATGAGCCTATCTCTTTTTGCAGAAAAATAATGTGTGACTTGCTTTACTAGCGACATAAAACCCATTTAATACTAAACTTCACTTCATTCCATTTATCAAATAACTTTTTGATTTTTATTCCAAGTTTGATATTTTAGTTTACAGAATAATGAATAGAATAAACATTTGATTCATTCAAAAATCTAATGAAAATCCGGTCTTTTACCGATCACCACAATTTTTGATATGAGCAGAGACTTCGAGTAATAATTTTTATTTTTGACCAGCCATTGCCGAATAAACACTCAATTTAAAAGAATTATGAATAAACATTGAGGTCTAACTTACACAGCATAAATGTAACAATTCAGCCAATTCATCTAAAATATAAAAATGATGTAAAAGACGAAGATTTGGTAGTTTTGAACATTGCTAAATGCTTGCAAAGTTTTCATTATATGGCCACTGCGTGGTACATGCTTTTCTATGTCAATTCAAAGAAATTATAAAAATAATGTAGGAATTCATGCCATAATAGGCGAAGTTTGTAGACATCTTGCAAACCTATCCTGAAACTTTTTAACTGGAGCACCATAGATGACTTCGACCATTTTGGTTATTCATGGACCGAATTTAAATTTGCTAGGAAAGCGCGAACCCGAAGTTTATGGTTATTTAACTCTAGAAGATATTAATCAGCAGCTCACTGCTCAGGCTGAAAAAGCTACTTTACAACTTGACACTTTCCAGAGCAACTGGGAAGGCGCAATTGTTGACCGAATTCATCAAGCCCAACAAGACGGCGTGCAATATATCATTATTAATCCTGCTGCCCTGACACATACCTCAGTTGCAGTTCGTGATGCACTTCTTGGCGTGGCAATCCCGTTTATTGAAGTCCACCTGTCTAACGTCCATGCACGTGAGGCATTCCGACATCATTCATATCTATCCGATAAAGCTATTGGCGTGATCTGTGGTCTAGGTGCAAAAGGCTATGCTGCCGCACTCGACTATGTCATTGAAAAAATACAATCTTCTAAACAATCTTAATTAGGAATACTGTCTCATGGATATCCGTAAAATCAAGAAGCTCATCGATTTGATGATTGAATCTGACTTACAGGCGATTGAAGTTAAGGAAGGTGATCAGTCGATTGCTCTGACTCGTCGTAATCCAGTAGTTGCAGCAGCTGTTCCTGCAATGCCTGCACCTGCAGCTGACGTCCCTGCAGCTAAATCTCCTCGTGGTGCAGTTGAAAAATCTCCAATGGTTGGCGTGTTCTATGCGGCTCCAAGCCCAGGCGAAGCACCTTTTGTAAAAATTGGCCAAACTGTTTCTGCTGGCGAAACACTGGGTATCATTGAAGCAATGAAAATCATGAACCCGATTGAAGCAACTCAAAGCGGCGTGATTGAAGAAATTCTGGTGAAAAATGGTGAAGTGATTCAGTTTGGTCAGCCACTTTTCCGTTACCGCGCCTAATCACTTCGGGGATTCATAATGTTGCAAAAAGTTTTAATTGCAAACCGAGGTGAGATCGCCTTGCGCATCGCCCGAGCTTGCAAAACTTTAGGAATTAAAACAGTCGGTGTCTATTCAGACGCTGACAAAGACCTGATGCACTTACGCTTCTGTGACGAAGCCGTGTGTATTGGTCCTGGCGCAAGTAGCGACAGTTACCTGAATATTCCAGCCCTGATTACAGCTGCTGAAATCACCAGCGCAGATGCCATCCACCCTGGTTATGGCTTCCTGTCTGAAAATGCTGAATTTGCTGAAATCGTAGAAAGCTCTGGTTTTATCTTCATTGGTCCACGTCCAGAACATATTCGCCTGATGGGGAACAAGGTTTCTGCGATTATTGCCATGAAAAAAGCGGGTGTACCAACTGTACCTGGCTGTGATCATGCGGTGACGATTCACAATGCGCTTGCTGAAGCCAAAGAAATTGGTTTCCCGCTCATCGTGAAAGCGGCTTCCGGTGGTGGTGGTCGTGGTATGCGTATCGTAGAACGTGTGGATACCCTGCTTGAATCAGTACAAGCTGCGCAGCGTGATGCTGAAATGTGGTTTGGCGATGACACGGTTTATATGGAACGTTTCCTGCAAAAACCGCGTCACGTCGAAGTACAGGTTCTAGGCGACGGTAATGGTCATGCGATCCACCTGTATGACCGTGACTGTTCTTTACAGCGTCGTCACCAGAAAGTACTTGAAGAAGCGCCAGCGCCTAACCTGCCAGAACAGGCTCGTACTGACATTCTTGAGGCCTGTGTCAATGCTTGTAAATTGATGCAATATCGTGGTGCCGGTACATTTGAGTTCCTGTTTGAAGAAGGCGAATTCTTCTTTATCGAAATGAACACCCGTGTTCAGGTAGAACACCCTGTGACTGAAATGGTCACCGGTATCGACATCATTGAACAGCAGTTACGTATTGCGGCTGGCTTAGGTCTGGATATCCAGCAAGAAGATGTACGTGTTCAAGGTCATGCGATCGAATGCCGTATCAATGCAGAAGATCCATCGAACTTTATGCCATCTCCAGGCAAAATCGAGACTTTCTATGCGCCAGGTGGTGCAGGTATCCGTTTAGACTCTCATATCTATCCAGGTTACAGCATCCCACCGTATTATGATTCAATGATTGCCAAGCTAATTGCCCATGGTAAAGACCGTGAAACTGCAATTGCACGTATGAAACAGGCCTTGGATGAAATGATTCTGACAGGTGTGAAAACCAATATCCCATTACACAAAGATCTGATTCTTCAGGATGAAAATTTCTGTGAACAGGCGATGGATATTCACTATCTGGAAAAACATTTGTTGAAGCAGCTTGAAGGTGCTGAAGACAAAGAAAAAGCTTGATCCAGTAATTGATCTAATAAAAAAACCGCTGAATTCAGCGGTTTTTTATATCTAGCCTTCAATCAAGGCAAAATGCGTCGAAGCACAGCAAAACATTGTTCTGCTTTTTCATTGGCACAGAAATTAATGGTATTTGAGTTCTGCCACTTCACAAAATACTGCGAAATCTCGCCTGACTGATCCACCTGATTACCGGAACAGTCTTTTTCATTATTGTCGTATTTAACCTGCATAATCAGCGCTGGAATCTGTGCAGCAGGATCTTGTGAAGGCTGATAGTCATACAGCCCTGTGGTCCATTCTGAACCGCTTTTAATCACTACGTTGTTATTGCCTTTAAAATTATAGTATTCAACACATTTCTTATTATCTGGAATTTCCATTCCCCATAGCCCGACAATTTCAGGACGGGTATTAATGGTAAAGGTATTCGGAACTTCGATAGGTTTCGCAATACTATTTGCAGCTTGATTATTATTTTCTGTTGCCATTAGCCAAGATGAGCTCGTGAGCAAGACAAGGCTAAGACAGGTTTTTTTCATATTCACAGGCTTCGTTTCAATCCTAATAATTAATTTTAACTTATCATATTTTTCGGGATCATATTCTGCTCTGCATCAGTTTAAATACCGAAATAAAACAAATTTTTATCATTATAGTTTAAAAACATGGATTTCCTTTTTTAATTTTTTTGTATATATTTCGTATACAAACGTATATTGATAACGTAAGTAAAAACAGATTATTCCAAGAATAAAGTTGTACTTTTGGGTAAAAAGCATTTCCCAAACAAAGTGATATTTCACAAATAAAAATTAGATACAGGACTTAGATTTGCGAATACCTCGAATCACAGACCAGAACTTGAATCCTGAAACATATGCCTACTTGGTCATTCTTTTCATTATTTTAGTGACTTGTTTGATTGGCATTATGACCAGAACACAGGATTACTTAGCCATACTCTGGCCTGCCAATGCTGCCTTACTGGCCATGTTTTTACGCTTCCCCCATTTAAACAATATGGGCGGGTGGCTAGGTGCTTTCTGTGCGTTCATGTTTGCCGATCTGGCAACAGGTAATAATCTTTTACAGAGTCTGTTTCTAACGCTTGCTAACCTGATCAGTACGATTGTATCGCTATTTTTTATCCGATATTTCCAGATCAATTATAAGTACTACAATACTGGCTTCACTTTCGTGCATATGTTCGGCATTTGTGCATTCGCAGGATGCCTGGCCAGTGCAGTGTTTGCCGTTGCGACCTTACCCAATCTTCCCCATTCCTTTATGACCAAGGAAAATTTATGGATTGATTTCGGGCTGTGGTGGACAGGCGAAATGGTGAATTACATTATTGTCCTGCCGCTTTTTCTAGCCTTTCCTAGAACCAAAGATCTCAAGTATTTATTTAAAAATCGCAGAAAGAAGCAGAACTCTTTTAGTTATCTGCTGCCAGCAGGCACAGTAATCCTGTGTATTATCCTGAGTAATATCTTTGTCGGTCCTGGTGCCCTGCTTTATCCGTTGGCAGCTTTAATCTGGGCAGCACTGACCTATCGCATCTTTACGATTGCAATTATTAATGCCTTTGTAATCATTCTGATGTATTACAGCCTGACCCAGTTTTATGCCACTACACATGATACGCTGGCAGACTCAACCATTTATATCTCATTAAGGATCGGACTGTTTATGCTGGCATTATCGCCGCTGATCCTGTGTATCATCAGTCAGAACCGCAATGATCTGTTTAAACGGGTATTGTATTTGGCCAATCATGATAGTCTGACACGGACCATGAACCGGCATTTTTTCTTTCAGAAAGGCGAATATTTACTGCAACATTCCAAAAGCGTGCAGTTTTCCCTGATTATGCTGGATATCGACCATTTCAAACGTTTAAATGATCATTTTGGCCATCATGTGGGCGATAAAGTACTGCAACACTTTGCTGAAATCATCCGTTCCAATTTACGTTCTCAGGATCTGTTTGCGCGTATTGGTGGTGAGGAATTTGTGATTTTGCTTTGGGATACCAAACCATCTAAGGCCCAGTTTATTGCTGAGCGTATTCGTGAACTGGTAGCTAAAACGCCAATGTATCAACCTGATGGATCACCTTTATCAATTACCGTGAGTCTCGGGATTACGCATCAACACGCCCCGCTTTCTCAGGATTTACAGCAACTGATCAATACCGCGGATCAGGCCTTGTATCAAGCCAAACACTTGGGCCGTAATCAGGTGGTGCTTGCATCCTGAATTGAAACCCTCTACAACCTTATAACAATATCAACGCTAGGGAGTGCAGATGAAATTTGAAGAATACTTACAATACGATGGATTAGGACTGGCTGAACTGGTTAAAAATAAACAGGTACATTCAAGTGAACTTTTATCAGTTGCCTTAGAACGCAGTGCAAATATTAATCCTGAAATCAATGCCATTATTATTCCCATGCATGAGCATGCCTTGCAGCGTACCCAGCAAGATCTGTCTGGTCCCTTTGCCGGTGTTCCATTTCTGGTCAAAGACCTGTTTCAGGAATATGCAGGTTATCCGACGTCTTATGGATGTCAGGGTTTAAAGCGCATCGGTTATATCGCTGAAACCAATGCCGAGATTGTTAATCGTTGGGAACAGGCAGGTATTGTGACCTTTGGCCGTACCAACACCCCTGAATTCGGAATTAAAGGCATTACAGAGCCAGATGCCTGGGGAAGCTGTAAAAACCCGTGGAATTTAAGACATAACAGTGGTGGCTCGTCAGGCGGTTCTGCTTCTGCTGTGGCAGCCGGCATTGTGCCAATTGCCGGTGCAGGTGATGGTGGTGGCTCAATTCGTATTCCGGCTTCCTACTGTGGTCTGTTTGGTTTAAAACCAAGCCGTGGACGTACGCCGTGGGGACCACAAATGAGTGAGGCAATGCACGGTGCTGCCATTCAACATGTACTCACCAAAACTGTTCGGGATAGTGCGGCAATGCTGGATGCCACCCATGGTGAAGATCGCAGTTCACTGTTTACGATTCAACGTCCGCATACACATTATCTGGAAGTGATTCAGCAACCACCAAAAAAATTAAAAATCGCATTTAATACGCGTTCCAGCATTGATACGCCTGTTTCTCAAGATGCTATTAAAGCGGTAGAACAAACTGCCCGATTACTGGAATCTTTAGGTCATGAAGTCGTTGAGGATCAACCACAGATTGATGGTATGCAACTGGCTAAAGATTTTATTACGACGTGGTTTAGCCAGTTTTCTTATATGCTGGACGAAATCCAGAAAGGCTATCCATCCAGATCAGGCGATTTTGAACTGGATTCTCTGGCGCTAGCTGCTTTTGGTGCCAAAACGACGGCAATTGAATATATCCAAAATCTGACCAACTGGGGACAATATGTGACCCAGATGAATCATTTCTTTGATGATTATGATCTCTACCTGACACCAGCCACGGCCACTGTTGCACCCAAAAATGGCGAAGTCAAGACACCAAACTGGCAGAAGCCGATTCTTAAAGCTTTATTAAAAATGAATAAGGCACATTTATTGGCACAAGGTAAGCTGGTCGATCAGATTGTAAAAGAAAACCTGAAATGGGTGCCATTCACTCAGTTAGCCAATATTACCGGCCTTCCAGCAATGTCCGTACCGCTTTACTGGAATGAAGATAACTTACCTTTGGGTTCACAATTTATTGCACCATTTGCCCGTGAAGATTTACTGTTGCAACTGGCCGCTCAATTAGAACAGGCTCAGCCCTGGTTTAATCAATATTCCAAAATCCGCGTTTAATTGTTCGATGGTATTTTAAATCTGCTTTTGTAATTCGACCTTGTTGGGTAAGCCAAATACCAGCAATAGGCCCAGCAAGGTCGACAGCGCAGCAGCAATAAAGATTGATGTTCCACCGACCTGATCCCAATAACGACCGGCTAGAATGCTGCCACTCGCCACGCCTAAGCCCCACATGGTGCTATATAGTGCCTGTCCACGGCCTTGCTGTCCAGCCGAGAAGTTCTGAAAAATAACCCGCATGGCAATCATATGGAATAAACCAAAACTCAGGGCATGAATGGTCTGGGCAAAAAACTGTGCCAGAAATGACGATGGAAATATGCCGACAGTCAACCATCTTAAACCAGTCATTAACAGGCATAGCATTGCCAGATGACGCCATGACCAGCGTGTCAGAAAGAATGTAGCGTAGGCAAACATAATGATTTCAGCAATGACTCCAACCGACCAAAGCAATCCGATCTGACTGGTACTGAATCCATTCTGGCTGAGATAGTTACTATAAAAACTATAAAACGGTGCATGCGAAAACAGCATGATCAATTCAATCAGGAAAAAACTGTATACCACTGGACGCTTGAAGATCGGCCATAAGGCTTCAAGTTTTTTCTGAGCTGTCGGTGCTGCTGTAGGTTCTTTGATGGTAAATGACCAGAGAAAAGCCAGAAATGAAATACAGAGCAATAAGATTGGTAGCATACTGATGCTGATAATTTCAAAAATTGCCCCTAAACCAAATACGCCAATAATAAATCCAATAGATCCCCACTTACGCACTTTGCCATAGAGCTCTGCCCTTTTCTCACCTAACCAGAATAAAGTCACGCCTTCAAACTGAGCCAAAATTGCATTCTGAAAGAAACTAAAAATCAGCATAAGCAAAGCGACTGACTGGAAGCTATTTGGAATGATAAAAATCATGAACCAGATACAGGCTTCCATCCAGGTAGCTATACGCACCAGCAACATGCGTTTCCCGGATTTGTCTGCAATCCAACCCCAAATAAATGGCGCAAAAAATCGGGTGACAATCGCAATCGAAGATAAAATCCCAATTTCCTGATAATTAAAGCCTTGATCTTCCAGATACAGACTCCAGAAAGGCATGAATGCGCCCACAATCGCATAATAAAAAAAGTAGAAAAAACTGAGTCTGTAATGAATAGCTAGAGATTGCATCAAACTAGATACTCTTTCATTTCTGATAACTTAAAATAAATATAAGTTGCGCTGAGTTGCATTGAATGGGTCTCGGTTGAGTCTAGTTAATCTATAAGCTAATCATCTATAGATTCTTCAAAGCTCTTTAACTAATTTTAGAAAAGTTAGATTTTAACTTAATACATTACCTAAATTCTTAATTTATTCTTTTAGTTCAATCATGAGCTTATCAATCGTAATCATTTGATGGTTCTAAGAATTAAAATGACTGAGGTTCTGACATTTAGACAGCTTAACGTTACAAAATCTGAGCCTTATTTAGCTTGTACTTTGTCTATCATGGGCTCACCAATAAGAAAAGAAAAACCCCTCAACATTTAGAATGTAAGAGGTTTAGTTTGCCGTAATACGTTCGGCTATGATTTTAACTTTGCTTTAAACTCAACCCATCCATTGACTTGGGTGATAGTTAGGTCGATAGCTGAGTATTGATAGTAGCGCTCCACCTCAACAAGAGTTTTAGCGCTCATCTCCTTTCGCGCCTCTTTGAATTCAAAATATGGGTTATTAAAATTAATAACATTAGAATTGATAACTGATATTAAGTAATCAGTTGTGTGAATACATTGTACGTGTGCTCATAACCAGCCCGTTAAGTCAAAATTCAAACCAATTATTAGCCTATTATTATTGAAAAATCAAATAGTACAGAATACTTAACTCATTGATAATAAAAAAAATTTATCATTCTAAATTAAACTTTTTTCAAACAATCCCGGCATTCTTTCTTGCCGTCGCTAATCTCAGTCGCACCATGTAGGCAGAATAAGCAGAATAGTAATCGGAGCATACTTTTTTCCAGACAAAAAATAACCCGCTTAACCTGGGGAAGTTAAGCGGGTAGGCTTCTTTAACACGTCGTTATAGTTTTTAGCTAGTTCATCATTATTCATGGAGCACCTTTAAAGTAGCACTTATATAGTGCAGCAATAGTATAAGAAGCATTACTGAATGGTGGGTGCTGGTTGGCTTTGGGTTAAATTTGGTTATTTGTTAGACATGAATTACACTATTTAATTATTTTTGTGTTCTGGTCGCCGTATAAAGTTTATCAGGCAACAAAAAAGCTCTTATTTCTATGGACTTTAAAAACTCGGAAAGAAATCGAATAAATATTTAATGAATGTGAACCTGTCATTAATATCGGGTACGTCAAATACCCATAAAGTTTTAGTTTGTGATCTATATTTAAATCTTACTGCTGATACCTTAGTTGTCACTGACGCATCTTCACCGAGATGTTCAGCAATTAACTTTAGATTTTCTGATAGAAATCGTGATTTATTTATTGTTCTAGATTTTGTGGGCTCGAAAGTCGCTAAAATTTCATCATATACCCAATTAAGAAAACTTAGATCTATCGCTTTATATTTTTATTCATAAGGTGCATCAATCTATTTAAAAGACTGTGAAGATTCTTTATAACATTTCATTTAATTGAATAAATATTATTTTTAAGAAATAAAAATGTATATACCTGTAAAAAAAACCACTTATGATGGGCTTTCGTTTTATCTTTTAAACTTATCTATTCAGAAGCTTTAAGCTCATCAGACAATTTTTCTAAACTCTTTGCTCTTTCTTGTTCGCTAGAAAGATTATATAAATGGAAACACAGAAAGAATATAAATGCCAAAAATACTCCGCCTAAAATTACAACTCTTTTGTTTTTCAAAAGATTCAACTTAATTTAAGCATGAGCCTTAGTATGAACCCTTTTGTTTAATAAACCAACAAAAAAGCCCATCTTTCGATGAGCTTCTTCATAGTAACACTTCAAACGACGGGAGTGTCACAAGATGAACTTGCTGGACTGATCCGTATAGGCAGTTACCGCCAGAACCCTAATCTATCATACCTATTGATGTAAAAATAGCCTCTTCACAGAACAAAGCCCACATTGCTGTGGGCTCTTCCCCTTTATCATTTTGCGCTGATTCAGGATTGTTGACGAAATGTACAACGGTCAAACAATAGCCAATTCATGACAAATATAAATATATATAGAAATTAAATATCTATCCATATATAAAAAGTCTAAATTGTGATCTTTGGAGTCAATAATTTCTAGTATGAACTTGATAAAGCTTTATTTTAGGTAACAAAAAAGCCCATCTTTCGATGAACTTCTGCAAAATAGCACCCAGCAATGAGTGTATTATCAGATCATCTTATCAATCTAATCCACATGACTGGTTGCCCGTATAAGTCTTCCTTATTACACTGATTAATCCAAAGACTTTTCAACACAATTATTTTTCTAAATTGTTGATTCCATCTCGGTGCATAATATTGATGACTATCATCCTGCTATTCACCTTGATCTCTAGTCCAAATCTTTAAGCTTTTAAACGAAATGAGTGATCTAAAAGTCAGCAAGACTTTCCTTCATCATGGAAAATAATAATACTGCGCAAACAGCAAACAAGAGCCCGATCAAAGCAAATAAAGGATCCTGATAAATAAGACCCAAAACCATGAGAGAAACAGCAAGGATGACAAGGAAAATAATGCCGCATATTTTAAAGAGATACATATCCAGAACCTAAAGCAAAAACTATACTTTCAAGAAGCAATATTTGTTCCTTTTTTAAATAATTTTTATATTTATCATCTATATAAATTGATCAACATTCCATCTATTAGTACGAAGCTAGAATATGAAATACAGATCTATTCAGTAACCATATTTCGAACAAAATTCAGAAATCCAGACATTAAAAAGCCACTCTAAAAAGTGGCTCAATGATCAAATGTTTTTATTGATATTCAATTATAGCGGTCACTATTTTCAAATAAGAATTTTAATAAATATTCTTTCTTTACCCAAAATAATCACGACATGCATTCCTCCATGAAAGGTCAAAATATTCCTGATCGACCTGCCGTCTTTCAATCAGCACAATATTTTTATTCACTACAATAAACCTCCGATGCTTCATTTCATTCGTAGATTTATCTCTGAAACTAACCTCACCACATTCTCCCTCTTGTTGATGAAATTGAACCAGGTCTGAATTCGGTAAAGCATTCCTTACCATCTCCCTAAATTTTTTTAAATCCTCATCCTGTAGGATCTTAGAGTCAGCTTCTTGCTGTGTATTTGGTTGACTACACCCCAGAAGTATTAAAGCTACAAGAGGCAAGATAATTAGTTTTTTCATAAGCTGTCCTCCTGAGAAAGAGGATCACATTATTTTTAAAGTATGGCTATTATTAAAATGAATAGTTTTGTAAACCATTCAACTTTATCAATAAATTTAATCAGGAAAATTTAGAACAGATGAAAAGGTATAATAGCTAAAAAGAGCTTGCTGTTTCTCTGAAAATATCAAAGTTCTGAATATTATATAAGACTTGTCAGAGATGACTCTACTGAAAGAATGGGAGACCTCACAACCTTTTCTTGCTAGTTGTGAGGCCCTTTAAAGGCATTATTCAACAGGGTTTGCTGCTTGACTGTCTACCTGTTCATTCTGAGGAGTAGGATTGTTTGAACCGTCCTTTTTGTATTTCATTTTCTTATAACAATAACTCGCAAGTACACCTGCACCAATTAACGTTAATAACTTCATCTTTCACCTCATGCTCATAAATGCAAGCCTATATAACTAACATCTATATTTGTAGCTTTCCAAAGCCATTTGGAGTGTTTTTTTAAATAAAAAGTTAAATTATGTATATCTGTATAGATTAAATAAAAGTTTAATCTTTTCATAATATTAAATTTACTTAAAATATTATTGAGTTAAATATTTTTAGGCTCTAAATATATACTTATAAAATAAAAATCCTGCTTGCTGGTCAAAATCCAACTTACGATATTCAAATTGTTTTGCACTTATCTCTCTTATATTTTAATTCTCATGATAGATCATCATGAGAGCGTTCGCCCATGTGTTCAAACTATGAATTCCCCTCAAAAAGCCGTCTCTCTTTATTAGATATTCATGAAGAGCAACTTGAACTGGATATGAAAACGCATGTATATCCCTTGGCTCCCGCTCCCATCATTATGCGCGGTGCTGACGAGTTTGAACTGGATATCGCACGGTTTGGGCTTATCCCTTCCTGGGCCAAAGAATTAAAATTTGGTCGGCATACTTATAATGCCCGGACTGAAACGGTTGCCTCAAAAGCAAGTTTTCGGCATGCCTGGAAAAACAATCAGTTTGCTTTGGTACCTGTAGATACGTTCTATGAACCCAAATACATTGATGGCAAATCTCATTGGTATGCTATTTCTCGCGAAGACGGAGACCCTGTTACTGTTGCAGCCATTTATGATGATGCAATCATTGAAGGTGAAAAAGTTCGATCTTTTTCAATGCTCACGATTAATGCAAATCAGCATCCCTTTATGAAACAGTTTCATAATCCGAATGATGAAAAACGCTCGATTATTGTGATACCGAAAGAGTCAAGACAGGACTGGCTGCACTGCAATCATGAGGAAGCAAGTGAGTTTTTCTTCGAAATGCGGGATGAATTTATTGCAAAGCTACGAGATTCCCGTTTGTCGGAAAACTGAAATATAAAAGCAATTTAATTATTAGTATCTGATTTTAAAGCATTTAATTTATTTGTATAAAAATAAAGCAATCATTACAATCTTGATTAATGTAACAACAATCAAGAAGTAGCAGGTTTATGACAAATTCGCATGGGGGCTTTAGAATTGGTGCAGGCAGAAAAAAGGCCGAAGAAACCAAAGTAATTCGTGTACCTGAATCCAAAGTCCTGGATATCAAAGCATACTTAAAATCACTTAAAAAAGAAAATGAAATCAGTGATATTCGCCAGTTTGATCCTATTACCCAAATGGAAATTCCTTTAGTTACTGAACGCGTTCAGGCTGGTTTTCCCTCACCTGCACAAGATTATATTGATAAAAAACTCGACCTGAATGAATTCCTGATTAATAACGCTAATGCTACTTTTATTGTTCGAGCCAATTCGCTGTCAATGTTGAATGCAGGTATTGATATCAATGACGCCCTGATTGTGGATCGTAGCATTGAAGCGCAACATCGAGATATTGTGATTGCCTGTGTAGATAACGAATTTACTGTCAAACGGCTGATTATCGATGTAAAGGGTTGCTGGCTAAAAGCCGAGAATGACGACTATCCCGATATTCATCCTGTAGAAGGTCAGCAATTTGAAATCTGGGGTGTGGTCACCAACGTCATTAAAAAATTCAGATGAAATATCAGCAGGAAATCTATGCGCTGATTGATGTCAATAACTGCTATGTCAGTTGTGAGCGCCTATTCAATCCGAAACTGAATCAGGTACCTGTGATCGTGCTGTCAAATAACGATGGCTGTGTAGTTTCACGTTCGCAGGAAGCAAAAGATCTCGGCATTAAAATGGCTGTTCCATTCTTCCAGATACGCAATATTGTCGAACAGCATCAAGTTCAAGTGCTATCCAGCAACTATGCCCTATATGCAGAAATGTCCAAACGTTTTCATTCTATTCTGTCTGAATATGTAGCCCCTGATGAACAGGAAGTTTATTCCATAGATGAATGCTTTCTGAAAATTACAGCTTATGCAAAAGATCATGATTTAACAGAATATGGTCAGGATATGCGACGGCGTATTTTGCAATGGATTGGCCTACCCGTCTGTGTCGGTATTGGTCGTTCCAAAACCGAGGCCAAATTAGCCAACTATATGGCCAAGAAAGCCAAACGCTTTAATGGGGTTTGCGATCTTTCTTCTATGCATCCACAACATAGAGATTACTTCTGTAGCTTGATTGATGTTGCTGAAGTCTGGGGGGTTGGGCGCCAGCAGAGTAAAAAGTTAAAGAACTTAGGCATACATACCGTTCTTGATTTAGCTCAGGCTGATTGCCATCGAATCGGAAAATTATTTTCAGTTCTTATGCAAAGAACTGTGATGGAATTACAGGGAATTTCCTGTATTGAACTGGAACAGACTTGCCAGCCCAAGAAGCAGATTATTTCTTCACGCTCATTTGGTTCCCGAGTAACAGATCTTGAAGCTTTAACGGAAGCTATGAGTGATTACCTGCAAAATGCCGTCAAACGCCTAAGAGAGGATCAATCCTTATGTGGCTGCATTATTGCTTTCGCTCAATCCAATCCTTTTGACAAGAACAGACCCTTTTATCATCAATCTATCAATATCGCTTTTCCTGAACCCACTGATTCCGCTGTTGTCATGAACCGGGCATTGATGCAACAGATGCATGAACTGTTTTCAGAAGGTGTTGAGTTTAAAAAATGTGGAGTTATTTTAACGGCGCTTGAACCTAAATCAGCCTATGTCTATGATTTGCTCTCGGATCAGGCTCAGATCGAGAAAAATGAGAAGCTTCAACAAGCGCTAGAAAAAGTAAAAGAAAGATTTGGGGATCAAAAGCTGGCGATTGGAGCAGCTAAAATTCCTGACCGGACTTGGACCATGTCTCAACATCATCTCAGTCAGAATTATTTTAGTTGGGATGGATTGTTAAAAATTGATCGGTAATTTCATCTTCCCAGTAAAGTGAAGCAGAAATTTTCCGAAACTTAAATCAAAATCTAAAAAGCCCTAAATTTAATTAGGGCTTTCTGATATTAATATCTTACTTTTGCTCCCTCAGTGGATGCTCTGGCTCGGCATTAGGCTTTTTCTCAGGTTTTACACCCTTATAGGTTGCTTGATTGCCTTTATCATCATTAGATTCTTTTTGCGGATTATCTTCTTGCTCTGTTTGGTGGTCTGCATGAGTTGTCATATATATTCCCTTTCCTCTAGATGCTTAGAAAATTATTAGGACATATAAGGTTAAACATCAATAATATTTATGTTTTCCATACATTTTAATAAACATATATTCTTCTAATCAGAGCTTATATAGACTTCTTGTTTAATCTAAATCTGCCTGGCTGTGCAACCTGCTTCCAGAAAGCACAGCTCATAGATCAATTTAAAATTTGGTTTCTTATTACTTAAAAGAAAGTATCTGCAGAAACGTTAAAACGTTCAGACAAAGCTTTAATATGGCGGATATTGAGCTGACGTTTACCATTCAGGATTTCAGAAATGACCGACTGGGTAGCTATATCAGATAAGTCTGATTGGCTTAGGCCATGCTGTTCCATCAGGAAAGCCAATGCAGTACGTCCATCTCCTTCTGGCATCGGCAAATGTTCATGTTCATAAGCTGAGACTAAGTCACCCAATTGAAGAATCAGCCCCATTAAAGGATGCGATTCATCATCACCTACAATATCTAGAAGTTCATCTAAAGCTTCAGTAAGGGTATTAAAGTCTTCTTCAGTTTCTGGCTTGCTGAGCAATGGTGCAACATAACGCCAGTGATCAACGGCCTGTTTAATCATTGCATTCATATTAAGCCTCCTTCCAATGACCTTTATCATATTCCTGATGGGATAAGACATGGCGAATATAGACACGTTTTGCTTGATACATCACAACTGCGATCAACCTGATCTTGTTGCCACCAATATCAAAGACATGAAATTTCCCGACTTTATCGACTGCGGGAAATAATCGCTTCATGTCGGCAAAATCCTTAGGATCATTGGCCTTGATAATTCGATACCAACCATCTAATGCAGTTTCAGCGTGTGGCCACTTTTGTATTGCTTCCAGAATCCGAGCGTGAGTGATCACATGCATAATTATTTATCGCATTTTGCTATATTCAAAGTATAATCTAAATATCGCATATTGCAATAACACTTAAAGCATGAATTTAGTTGAGATGGATATTAGTAGGATCAAATAATAAGCTAAAAATAAGTAAATTCTTATTTTTAATAATCTTTATTAATTAACTGTCAATAATTTATAAAAATATAGCGCTGATATGTTGGTTCTATGTTCAAATAGCAATGATAAAAAAATGAAAACCCCGTCGAGCTATATCAAACGGGGATTCAACATCCATCTATACCGCGAAGGTCTAGAGAGTTAATTTAAATCTTTCAAGCAATCACGACACTTTTTGACTTCGAAATCATCGACTGTATAATCAATTTCAGTCGCACCATGAAGACCAAATAAACAACATATAAATTGGAACATGTGTTTCTCCTGACTGTGAACAGCTCGATCATGGATCGAGCTTTGTTGCTTTAAAGATAATGGCTTACAGCTCCACGATTTATTTACCTTGAAACGATTGAATCACTCACCTGTACTGCGATCGTACAGGCAAGCTATAGCCTCTAAATTTGTACACTCTCTTCATGTTTTGGCGCTTGGTCTTTGGTACCGTGATCCTTGCTCATCATCCGGCACATTTTTTCTTTGCAAGATTTAAAGCAACATCCCACCATGACACCCATACCAAATGCACAGATACATCTCATCATAGCTCTACCCTGTCTTTTCATGAAAAGAGATATATAAATAACATCTATTCATGTTTCACACTTGAACGTATTTTCAGGTTTTATGTTGTATATGAAAACTTATGTGAAGGATAAATATCGGAGAATCATCTGTTTTAGACATATTTATGATCTAAAAAATGGGCCCTGTTTAACTGTCTAGATTAAACAAGGCTTTTTAACTTGCTGATTTTAAATTATTTTATCTGAGTTGTTATAGTGGTGATAAAGTACCACTTGTCATGCATCTAATATGTATATGAAATATAGAGGCTTTTTTACTAAATGTTGAATATAGGTTATGTTTTATATTTTATTGGCTATTTTTCATCAACTTAGATGCAATTAAATACAAAAAACTTTGATTCATTCAGTTTTCATTCAATCAAGTGAGTCATAAAAGCAGATATGCAACTTATACATATTGGTAGATATTTTACTTATTTTATCAAAGTCCTTTTCATTTTTTATTATCTCAGCTGTCAATGAGTTTAAAGGCAGGTGCTCTTTCACTCATTTCTCTTTATAATTTTTCCAACGACTGATAACAATATATTGTTGCCATGAAAATATCACTATTCATAATTACCCTATTGGCATTGGCGATCACAGGCTGCCAGAAACAACAGGCAGATGTATCAGCTGAACCTGATCCAGCAGTGAAAGCTCAGTTTGAACAATCAGATGCCCGATTGAGTGCTTATTTAGATAAATTAGATTCTTCTACTATTAGCCTTGAGGAAAGAACACATATTTTATGTGAGGATTATCCTAAAGAATATAAAACTCATTATATGCCGGCCCTAATAAAACTGATGCCACAAGAATATGATGAGCAGGAATTACTGAAAGATCTGAAAAATGCGCTCGACTTTTATAAAGTAAAAGCCAATATTCAATGCTGATTTATTTTGAACAATAAAAAAAACCGCCTTAAAAAAGGCGGTTTTTTGTAGAGATTACACAGCTTAGATATGAACGCTGCAGCTTTGACTAATCTTATTGATTACGCAAATTTTGCTGCTGGTTATCTTGTTGTGGCTGTTGCTGTTGTTGCTGATTGCGTTGCTGGTCCTGTTGGCCCTGCTGACGCTGTTGGTTTTGCTGTCCCTGCGGCTGTTGTTGCTGCTGGTTCGGCTGTTGCTGATTTTGATTCTGGTTTTGCTGACGTTGTTGGTCTTGCTGTTGCTGTTGTTGTTGGTTCTGTTGGTCTTGCTGATTTTGCTGTTGATTATTAGCCATGGTGTAACTCCTTACTATTTGCTTTAAATCGCCGATGATTAGGTTTCGACTTAATATTTACTCTACCTATTTTTAAAAATTCGCCAAGTTATTACCTGTTACATATTAATTCAATGTAAAAAAAGGTAAGTTAAGTAATTGAAGTCTGGATTTATAAGAAACATAAATTACTTTTAATAATAGAATGAACACATATTGAAAGCTTTCTATCTTTTATAAATTTTATTTTTCAATTAAAGTCATAACTTAATCAAAAAATTGTATATAAACTTAAATTTAAAATAAAATTTAGAAATACATTTTGCTACTTATATAAAATATGATTATATTTATAAAATATGATTATATTTATAAAATATTGAATTTTATTGATTATTTAAAATTATAATTTCTTATACATGTTTAACCTAATTTTCTAAAAATTAGATCATTAAATATAAAAACGAAAAAAACCATTTTTAAATAGCAGAATATATTACATAGAATCACAAATAAGGCCTTTTCAGTTGCCAATTTACCTTGACTTTATATTTTTAAAATTATTATTAGATTTTTTTATAAAATCTAATCAAATTTTATTTTAACAACCTTTATCCAATAAATAAGCCTCTTATTTTAAGAGGCTTATTTTTAATAAGTTATTTTTAGATTGCGACCACTTTTACAATAATGGTTTGGCTTTCTTCTTGCTCTTCGGCTAGATATAAACGCTTTAATTCTTTGCTTTTAACTTTAAACTTTAAATTCTGGTAATGAATGATGCTTGGGATCTGATCAAAATATTGACCATCTGCCTCAATTTCTTCCTGAAATAAAGGAGTACCCAGTTGATAATCTAGACTTTTTAATACGGAATACTTTACTGTGGTTTTCATTCTTACAACCTACTTTCCTTACGCACTTTATTTTTATTTTTACCACTGATTAGAGCAAGTTAAAACCATTAATTTCAAATATTGTCCAAGCATTAAGCAATCAATTCAATAACTGCCAAACTTACGTTTGGAATACTAAAATTACAAAAATATTTTACCTTTCATCATAATAAAGAAATAATCTCACAGTTGATACAAAAGCAAAATGGGACTACATTGGAATAAAGATTACTTTCTAAGACAAAATAGACATTATGATTAAAACATGTTGTGGCCTGCTGGAACAAAGAAACATCAAGATTGCTTTTATTGAAAGTGCAAGTTCTGGCTATTTAACCAGTCAGTTTTCAATTTGCAAAAATGAAGGTGCTGAAATCTTGCTGGGTGGTCTAGTGTGCTACGATCCGTCTGTGAAGATTAATGTCTTGGGAATTTCTCCGAATCTGATTAGTACCCATTCAGCTGAATCCATGCCTGTAACGGTTGCTCTGGCTGAGGCAGGCAAAAAAATGTTTCAGGAAGCTGACTGGATTATTGCTTGTACAGGCTTGCTTAAACCAGGCGGTAGCGCGACCCCAGATAAGCCGGAAGGTACTTTCTTTGCCGCTGTTTATGATGGTCTTCAAACTCACCAGTTCCAGTATTATATTAAAGGTACTCCACAGGAACGTCTCAATAAACTGGCAGCCGTCATCGCACATGACATGATTAATCTACTCAGCACCTAAAGCTAAAACTGTTTATATTGAGTGCTGATCAAACTTCATTATTTCTACTGTATTTATAGTTAAATTACTTCCATAAAAGCACGTTTTTAATGAGGCCTGATCAGTGATGAAAATAAGAATTGCAGCTCTTTTGCTCGCTCTTGGCATTCCTGTATCCGCTTTCGCCACTGTCGGTGGCCCACAGAATATTGAGGTTTTGGGTTATGAAGTCAAAGACCAGAAACTTTATCTGTTGCGGCATTATCTCGATGGTCGCGGACGCCTACCTCAACTGTATTATTATAATTTTAAATCCAAAACTCCGAATCAGTTAATTCAGGTGAACTCCCTGTATATCAATCCAAAAACCAAGCAGATTGACTACGATCAGGACAGCCGTAAGTTTAACCAGGAAATTGCCAAAATTAAAAAGCGACTAATTCCGCTGGTACCACTGAGAAAGCAAGCCATCCAGCTTAAGCTATTAAAGACCAGCAAAGGTACCGCCCCTGCATGGCATGACCCTAAACAGAAAGTCCCAAAATGGACTTATCAATATCGAGTGCAATCTGGCCAGTATAAAAGTCCTGTTCAACAAGCAGTCAGCTATAAAGCAGATTTAAGATTAAACCAGACTTATAAAGTACCGAAACAGAATAAAATACTGGTGACGGTAAAATACTTAGGCCTCCCATTCGAAACCGGTTATCATATTGAAGATCCAGCATTATTAAGTCGTTAAACCAACGTCAATAAATAATCAGAAAAAAAATAAGGTCTCGTGGAGACCTTATTTTTTATATTTAGAATATCTCTGGCTTACGCAGCAGAAGTGCGTTCAGCAATTGGAACCACTTTACGTAATTCTGGACCGGTATAATCCGCGCTCGGACGGATAATCCGGTTATCTGCACGTTGTTCCATCACATGCGCGGCCCAACCTGTGACGCGTGACATCACGAAGATTGGTGTAAACAGTTTGGTTGGAATACCCATAAAGTGATAAGCAGAAGCATGGAAAAAGTCTGCATTACAGAACAGTTTTTTCTCGCGCCACATGACTTCTTCACAACGCACTGAAACTGGATACAGTACAGTATCGCCCACGTCTTTTGCCAGTTTTTCAGACCACTGCTTGATAATGCCATTACGCGGATCATTGTCTTTATAGATCGCATGACCAAAGCCCATGATTTTTTCTTTACGCTCCAGCATGCCCAGCATTTTGCGCTCGGCTTCTTCTGGAGATTTCCAGTTTTCAATCATGTCCATTGCCGCTTCGTTGGCACCGCCGTGTAATGGACCCCGTAGTGAACCAATTGCGCCGGTAATACATGAATGCAGGTCAGACAAAGTTGATGCACAAACACGCGCTGTGAAGGTTGAAGCATTAAATTCATGCTCTGCATACAGAATCAGGGATACATTCATCACCTGTTCATGCAGCTGATTTGGCTTCTTGCCATGTAGCAAATGAAGGAACTGAGCACCGATTGAATCATCATCGGTATTTTCATCAATGCGTACGCCGTCATGGCTATAGCGATACCAATAGCAGATAATTGCTGGTAGCGTCGCCAGAATACGGTCTGCAACATCCTGTTGCTGATCAAAAGACTGTTCAGTTTCAAGGTTGCCCAGCATCGATACGCCAGTACGCATCACATCCATTGGATGTGAGTCCGCTGGAATGCGCTCAAGTACTTCTTTCAATGCTTGTGGCAGTACACGCAAAGATTTCAGTTTTGCTTTATAGGCTGCCAACTGTTCTGAAGTTGGTAATTCACCAAAGAAAATCAGGTAAGCGACTTCTTCAAACTGACAGTTTTCTGCCAGATCCTGTACGTCATAGCCGCGATAGGTCAGGCCTGCACCACTTTTGCCTACTGTTGAAAGTGCAGTTTTGCCTGCGACTTGTCCGCGCAATCCTGCGCCAGTGAGTACTTTTCCTTCAGCCATTGTTTTAATTCTCCTGCTTGAACAGTTTATCTAATGTGTTTTCGAAGCTGTGATAATCTAAAAATTCGTATAATTCTTTACGCGGTTGCATTTTATCCAGAACATGCACCTGTGTACCATTTTCACGCACTGAGCGCATCACTTCCAGTGCCGCTTTTTGCATCGCACGAGTGGCTGATAGCGGGTAAAGTACCATGCGAATACCCTGCTCAGCCAGTTCTTCAGTGGTGTAATATGGGGTATCACCAAATTCGGTAATATTGGCCAATACTGGGACACCAACTGCATCACATACGGTGCGATACATCGTAATATCCGTCATTGCCTCAGCAAAAATGGCATCTGCACCTGCTTCGACACAGGCACAAGCACGGTCAATCACTGCCTGCAGACCTTCTTTCTGTAATGCATCGGTACGTGCCATCACCACAAAGTTTGAATCGGTTTTAGCATCGACTGCCGCCTTGATCCGGTCAACCATTTCCTGTTGGGTCACAATTTCCTTATTCGGACGATGACCACAACGCTTTTGCGCAACCTGGTCTTCGATATGCACAGCTGCAGCGCCAGCAGCAATCATTTGCTTGATGCTACGTGCGATGTTAAATGCACCGCCCCAGCCTGTATCAATATCAACCAGTAAGGGTGTATCTACACGTTCAGTAATGCGACGCACATCTTCCAGAACATTATCCAGACTGGTCATGCCTAGATCAGGTAGACCGTAAGAATAGTTGGCAACACCGGCACCAGAGAGATAAATGGCTTTATAACCGACCTGTTTGGCCATCATGGCAGCATAGGCATTCACTGTGCCCATAATTTGTAATGGTTTTTCGACTTCAAGCGCTTGTCTAAACTTTAAACCTGCAGACATTTGTTCTGTCATCTTCCCTTCCACAGTCTTGGCTATAATTATTGAGATTTGAGTATACCGATTTGAAACCATGATGCTATAAGCCAATAGAATAAAAACTCTAAAACTTTAGTCAAACTTTTAAGTTTTACTTGATTCATTGAATAAATTCCGCCTTCATCCGGTCCGATTGTGAAATCTGCGGATATATTTGTTATGATGAACTACCAAGTTTATATAACCTGTTGATATACCATCCTCTATGCAAAACCTTGTTCATCTGGAACCACTCGCCAAAGATCTGCCACAAACCAAACGTGGTCATGAGCGCTGCGTTGCGCTGCTGGTCTCTGCGACCGAACTGTTTCTGGAACATGGTTATGATGCAGTTTCTCTTGATGATATTGTCCAGCATGCAGGCGGTTCCAAGGCTTCTATTTACAAGTACTTTGGCAACAAAGAAGGCTTGTTTAAGGCCATTTGCGATTATCGTCGTATCAAGTTTTTTGAAGATATCAGTATTCCGATCGAGCTGATGGCTCTGGATTTTCGTAGTTATCTGGTACATACGCTGCTTAATTTTTATCATCAGATCATGCAACCGGAAAATTCAGCCTTTATGCGTCTGGTGCTGGAACAGAGTCAGCGTAATCCGGAACTCGCGCAGCATATTCATGAACGAGGCCCAGTACATGTACAAAGTGCGATTGCCACGGCTTTAGAACAAGCAGATGCGCAAGGTTTATTGCATTGCGAGAATCCGCAATATTCGGCCCAGTTATATTTTGGCATCTTGCGTAATCTGGAATGGCGGATTCTGATGGGAATTCCGGTACAGGAAGATGATCAGGAAATCGACAAATACATCAGTTATTGTGTGGATCGATTTTTAGACGGTCATCAAAAAGTCTAGTTTTTTTTGCATTTTTCATTGCTTATAGTATATTAGCCGATTCCGTATTTTTTCTTAAACTAACCAACAACTGATTGTTGATCGAGTTTTTCGGCAATTATTGTGGAGTAACGAATGGCTCTCCGTCACTTTCTCACCTTACGCGATTTATCAACTTTAGAACTTAACCAGATTTTGCAACGCGCAATTGAGCTTAAGCGCAAACAGCATAACAATGAAGTGTTCCAACCATTTGTTGGTAAAGTGATGGGCATGATTTTTGAAAAATCGAGCACCCGTACGCGTGTTTCGTTTGAAGCTGGCATGAGCCAATTTGGTGGTAGCGCAATTTTCCTGTCTTCACGCGATACCCAACTGGGTCGCGGTGAGCCAATTGAAGATTCTGCACGTGTGATTTCCAGCATGCTGGATATTGTGATGATCCGCACTTTCGGTCACGATATCGTAGAACGTTTTGCTTCTTATTCAAAAGTTCCAGTGATCAACGCTTTGACTGATGATCATCACCCTTGCCAGTTACTTGCTGACATGCAGACTTATCTGGAACATCGCGGTTCGATCGAAGGTAAAACTGTTGCCTGGATCGGCGATGGCAATAATATGTGTAACTCTTATATCGAAGCAGCGCACATGTGGGGCTTCAAGCTAAAAGTTGCAGCACCGAAAGGCTATGAGCCTCAAGAACAGTTCCTGTCTGAATTCGCACACTGTGTAGAACTGGTCGATACTGCTGAAGATGCAGCAGTCAATGCCGACCTGATCGTCACTGACGTTTGGGCAAGTATGGGCCAGGAAGAAGAACAGAAAATCCGTGAAAAAGCTTTTGCAGATTATCAGGTGAATGAACGCCTAATGGATCTTGCACACCCAGACTGCCTGTTCATGCATTGCTTACCTGCGCATCGTGGTGAAGAAATTTCTGAAAACATGCTGGACCACAAAAATGCTGTGGTTTGGGATGAAGCAGAAAACCGCCTTCATGCACAAAAAGCACTGGTTGAATTCCTGTTGAATGAAAACCTGAAAAAAGACTGATTCCTTCAAAAAATCTTCACAAATTAAGCACCAATCTCTGGTGCTTTTTTTGTTTCAGCTCTTATAATCAGAATTGAAATGACATAAAAAGTGATGCGATACAATGCAAAAAAAATATTGGACTTTGGCACTCCTGGCAGGTTTTAGTAGTGCTGCTTTACCGGTGTATGCTTCTGAATTCGACCAGTATCTCCAAGGAAAAGGCATTCTGGACAGCAAGTTTAAAATTGAGAAAAAAGCTGAGCTGAACGAGCTGCTTACCGTGCTAAGTGCGGAAGATTCCAAGACTTTACCGCTACAGATCGATCAGAATACAATCATAGAGCAGTTACAACTTACAGCCAATAAAACCACGCTTAAAGGCATGATCACGACACCCGACTTTAGCCAGTTTGAGAAAGACTTAGGCCGTAAAGAAGTTCTTAAAGTGATTCGTAATAATCTTCTAAATAACTGCCAGATCTTTTTTGAACATCGCTATCAGATCGTCAATCCTTATAAAATCGAACTTAGTCTCAGCTCCCAAACACACACTTATAATGTTGACCTCTCCCAGAAAGACTGTAATGTAAAATAATCTTGTCTAGAATCAATAAAGGCAGCTTTGGCTGCCTTTTATATTTTGATAAATTCTATTTTGGTAAATATAAACAGACGGTCAACGGATCAAACCTTGCGGCTGTAAAATAATAATTAATGCACCTAGAATGACCACGATTCCCCCAAGCAGGTCCCAACGTGAAAGGCTGACCTGATCAACGAATCTCAGCCACATCAATGCTGAGAAAATATAGATGCCCCCATAGGCAGCATAAATACGTCCAGAAGCCGCCGGATGCAAAGTCAAAAGCCAGACGAACGCAGCTAAGGCTAATGCCGTCGGAACCCATAACCACTTGCTCTTCGCCTGATTTAGAATCAGGTAGGGAAAATAACAGCCTAAAATTTCCATCAATGCCGTTAATAAAAACAGAAAAAACGTGGTTAAAAGCTTGCTAATCTGGATATCCATATATTTCGCTAAATCAGAAACTCTTTAAACCAAGAGCACATAAATTAAGGGCAAATAAAACAACAAAACCCGTGCGAACACGGGTCTGATGATGATCTATTCAATGATTAAGCTGGTTCAGCAGTCTGATCTTCGAAGACTTCAAGTTTCAGACCGACAGACTTACCATTTTCTTTCTTCACAGAAACTGAAACGTTACCACCATTTTCAGCCAGCTCACCAAATAGGATCATTTCAGCCAGTGGTTTTTTCAGATGTTCCTGAATCAGACGCTGCATTGGACGAGCACCCATCAAACGATCATAGCCATTTTCAGCCATCCACTCACGTGCGCTTTGATCCACCTCCAGTACCACTTTCTTCTCATCCAGTTGTGCCTGAAGTTCAGTCAGGAATTTATCCACGACATTTTCAATAATAGTATTCGGCAATGCCTTGAACTGAATCACGCCGTCCAGACGGTTACGGAATTCTGGCGAGAACGCTTTCTTCATCGCTTCCTGGTTATCATTACTGTTGTCCTGTTCCATGAAACCAATGCTGACACGGGAAATACTTTCCGCACCAATATTAGTCGTTAGAACCAGCACCACATTACGGAAATCGGATTTGCGACCATTATTATCCGTTAATGAACCATGATCCATGATTTGTAATAACAGATTAAATACATCCGGATGCGCTTTTTCGATCTCATCTAGAAGTAATACACAATGCGGATTTTTGTGAATCGCATCGGTCAGTAAACCGCCTTGGTCAAAACCGACATAACCTGGAGGCGCACCGATCAGACGAGAGACTGCGTGACGTTCCATGTATTCGGACATGTCAAAACGTACCAGCTCTACACCCAGAATTTTCGCCAATTGCTTGGTGACTTCAGTTTTACCTACACCCGTTGGACCTGCGAATACAAAGCTACCCACTGGCTTATCAGGCGATTTCAGACCCGCACGTGACAGTTTGATCGCAGAAGCCAAAGCTTCAATTGCTTCATCCTGGCCGAAGACTACACGTTTCAGATCACGCTCAAGGTTCTCCAGTACAGACTTATCATCTTTAGAAACTGTTTTCGGTGGAATACGAGCAATCTTGGACACAATGTCTTCGATATTTTCAACCGTAATCAGGCTGTCGTCTTGCTCAGCTTTCAAACGGCGTTGTGCACCGGCTTCATCAATCACGTCAATCGCTTTATCTGGCAAGAAACGGTCATTAATAAATTTCGCTGACAGCTCAACCGCAGAAACCAGTGCCTGATCGTCATACTGTACATGGTGGAAATCTTCAAATTTAGATTTCAGGCCACGCAAGATATCAATTGTTTCTGTAATCGAAGGCTCATTCACATCTATTTTTTGGAACCGACGTGACAAGGCATGATCTTTTTCAAAGACCTGACGGTATTCCTGGAATGTGGTTGAACCGATGCAACGCAATGAACCATTTGCCAATGCAGGCTTGATTAGATTCGATGCATCCATGGTGCTGCCCATGCTTGAACCTGCACCGATGATCATATGAATTTCATCAATGAACAGTACTGCATCTGGTTTTTTCTTCAAGGCATTTAATAGTTGTTTTAAACGCTTTTCGAAATCACCACGGTATTTAGTTCCCGCCACCAGTGCGCCGATGTCTAGGCTATAGATTTCAGCATTTTCCAGTGGCTTAGGTGCCTTGCCATTCACAATTAACCAAGCCAGACCTTCAGCAATTGAAGTTTTACCTACACCTGGATCACCGACTAGCAATGGGTTATTTTTACGGCGACGGCATAAAATTTGCGCTGCCCGCTCAATTTCTTTTTCACGGCCAATCAATGGATCTGTCTTGCCGCGTTGAGCTTCCAGATTCAAATTGGTCGTATACAGCTCTAGTGGGCCAGAATTATTGGAAGAAGCCGATTCACCATCTAGCTCTTCAATTTCTTCTTCAGACTGCACTTCGTCTTTACGTGTACCATGAGAAAGATACTGGGTTAAAGTCAGACGGTTAATCTGATGACGTTTAAGCAGATAAACCGCAAAAGAATCACGCTCAGAATACATCGCAACCAGAATATCGGCGCCTTCTACAATACGATCACCGCCACTGGATTGAACATGGAAAATTGCACGTTGCAAAATCCGGTCAAAACTTTCTGTAGGATGAGGTGCCTGATCACTATTTTCACCGAGTTTAGGGGTATGTTGTTCTACGTACTCTTCTAATTCTTTACGCAAAACGATAATATCTGCACCACATGCTTTTAAGGCATTCACGGCAGAATCATTGTCGAGTAAAGCTAATAATAAATGTTCTACGGTCAGGAACTCATGTCTCTTTTGACGAGCCATGCTGACAGCCAAACGTAGTGATACTTCTAATTGACGACTGAGCATGCAACCCCCTTAATCTTTCGGCTCAATCTGGCAAAGTAAAGGATGACCTTGAGATCGAGCGTAATTATTGACTTGGTTCGCTTTGGTTTCCGCAATGTCTCGAGGATAGACCCCAGCTACACCTTTTCCTTCATAATGTACAGTTAGCATCACTTGTGTAGCTTGGTCAAGATTCATTGCAAAGTATTGTTGTAAAATTTCAATTACAAACTCCATTGGAGTATAGTCGTCATTCAATAACACCACTGCATACATCGGTGGACGCTTCAGTTCAGGAGGTGCAGTCTGGACTGCAAGATCAGCGTCATCATCGTGAAAAGGCTCGTCTGTTAAACGCGGGCTAATATGCCAATCAACCATGCCGGACTCGTAAAAAGAATTTTTGATCTCACTTAAACATTTTGGACGTTTATTGCTTGGCATACGATTTCTATTTCACACTTAATTTGCATTTGCTTCAGTTTTTGGAATCTCTGACAGGACTGTTGACTGGCTTTCAACAGCTTTCCCCTGATCCCAGCTAAAACGGCGAATCACAGGCTTAGCCCCTGAGAGACGCACTTCAATAAATTCTGGTTTGAAGCCTTTAGGCATGGTCCAGCGACCAGTCAAACGTTCATAATTGTCGAAATTAAAGTTTTTATCTTCAAGCGGCACGACCAGAATTTCAGTACCCTTAATCAAACGTAGCTCCACTGTACCAGAGGCGCGATTTTTGCCCGGGCTGACCTGAATCAGATCAATCTGGTATTCGAAGGCATTATCAGGCAAGGCTTTAATCCCCAGATGTTGAACTGTCAGCGCCAGACCACCGCGTTGACGCAAGATCTCACGATAGATCGTACCAACGCTTTCAGCCTGCTCTTGAGCATCACGCGCCTTATTTGCAGCCAGATAAAGATCATTGGCATTACTAACGGCCAAATCACGTTCCTGTACCGCTGTATTCAGAGATTTATTCAGTGTTTCCAGACTGGTTTTCTGTTTTTGTACTACTTCAACCAATTGTTCTGCATCCGCCTCAAAGCCCACCGCAGTCAAACCTTGCCGATGCCCGACCGTATAGCCCAGCAAGCCACTACCCAGAATCAACACAGCAGCACCGATTACCAAAGGTGTATTGCCTTTCATCAATGGTTTCTTTGTAGATGGTTCCTGGATCTTCATGTTTGACTCATTATTCGGCATTTTGATCTCTGTATACTTTGTTCAAGACACACATTTAAATCCAAATCTAAATGTGTGTGAAGTTCTAATACGTTTTTTATGGTAATAAACCAATATTATTCAAGCCTGCATTTTCTGCAAAGCCAAACATCAGGTTCATGTTCTGTACTGCCTGACCAGCTGCACCTTTGACTAGATTGTCCTGAGCCACCAGAATCACCAGCTTGGTTGGTTGTGGTTTGTATAGTGCAATACGCAACTGGTTAGCACCACGCACCGAACGGGTTTCTGGCGAACTGCCTGCTGGCATTACATCAACAAACTGTTCATTGGCATAGAACTGCTCGTACAGTGACTGCAAGTCAGCTGCCTGACCTGCTTCAGTCAAATCGATATAAATCGTTGATAACATCCCACGAATCATCGGCACTAGATGCGGCACAAACAGGATATGGTCAAACACGCCTTTTTGACCTGAAATGTTTTCTAATGCTTCTACGATTTCAGGATGGTGACGGTGGCCCGCAACGCCATAAGCCTTAAAGTTATCAGCATTTTCAGAATAGATCATGCCCAGGCTGGCTTTACGGCCCGCACCTGATACCCCAGATTTTGCATCGATAATAATGCTTTCTGGTTTTACCAAGGCCTCACTTGATTTTAATACTGGTGCCAGACCAAGCTGAACCGTCGTTGGATAACAACCCGGATTACCAATCACACTCGCCTGTTTGATCTGGTCACGGTTAAGTTCAGACAGACCATAAACAGAATCTTTTAACACTTCTGGGCAAGCATGTTCCATGCCATACCATTTTTCGAACTGTGCCAGATTTTGCAAACGGAAATCAGCTGCAAGGTCAATTACCTTGGTATTGGCTGCGACAAGTTCTTCAGCATGTTTCATGGCAACCCCATGTGGTGTCGCGAAAAATACCACATCACATGCTTTTAAAAGATCAAGGCTGAGGTCAGAAAACTGAAGATCCGTATGTCCACGCAGACTCGGGAACATGTCATCGACACGGCGGCCTGCTTCAGTACGTGATGTCAGTGCTTTAACCTCTACATTCGGATGTCGCAGTAATAGACGTAAAAGTTCAACGCCTGTATAACCTGTACCACCCACAATACCCACTGAAATCACGATGATTACCTCAAACTAGATGTTTCCTTTATGGGCTGTAGTATGACAGGAACTTGAGGTTTTCTAAACTGTTTCACTAGGGATTGATGGTTTTTTATTTACCCCTTTTATTTTGAGAGATTTTAAGAACTTTAAGAGAATTATGTCAATTGCTTAAGCTATTTAGAAGTAAATCAATACTATTTCAACTTCTCTATAGATCTTCTTAAGCTGTCCACCAATATGGCATGACAGTATTTTTCAGAATTTTACGGTGAATTAAATAATTTGGATCATGCTTGGCCACTTCCGTCCAAAAACGAGGACTATGGTCAAAATGCCGGGTATGGGCCAGTTCATGCACACATAAATAACGCACGATTTTTTCAGAAAATAAAATGATGCCGCTATTTAGCATAATGTCATGTTTGGCCGAACAACTGCCCCATCGTGTTTTCGGCTGGCGAACATTACAAATGTTAAATGATAATCTTGTTTCTTGACTTACTTTGTTCAGATAAACAGGCAGCTGCTCTTTGGCATAAGAAATAATAAAAGCTTTTAAATATCCTTCAGGATTTCGATCACTAATCGACAACTGTAATATTTCAGCATCAAAAAGGAAGTTCTGCTTCTGACTTTGATAAACAATCTGAATGGGTGAAGTCTGATTAAAAAGCTGCAATTCTGCTGGTAAAGATCTATCAATACTTTGATTTTTTTCCTGCTGCAATTTCCAGGTTTTGAGTAGCCAGCTTTCCGCTTGGTCAATAAAATTTTGAATCTGTTTTTTGCTACAAAATATCGGTGCAGTTAAACGGATTTGATCACCCTCTACACGCAGTCTGAGACGTGTTGAGCGAACATTTCGGGTGATTTGAATTTCGGGCAGGTCGTTTAGGGTCATTTTTTATATTTAATCGTTATTTTACTAATCCCCCTCGATCCCCCTTTAATAAAGGGGGAAGTTCAAACTTATAGAAGTTTCGAGGAGCTTTATCAAATTAAAGACTTTTCCCTCCTTTGAAAAAGGAGGGTCAGGGAGGATTTCTTAAATCGCTGTACGCTCTTCAATACCATTATTGGTCGCAACAATCGCAATATCCGCTTTATTGATCGCGAAAATACCGTTACATACGACGCCTGGAATGTCATTAATCGTTTTTTCCAGCTCAAGCGCATTCAGAATATTCAGGTTATGCACATCCAAAATAACATTTCCATTATCAGTCACTACACCTTCACGGTAAGCAGGATCACCACCTAATGCCACCAACTTACGTGCGACTGCTGAACGTGCCATTGGAATCACTTCAACAGGTAATGGGAAATCACGACCCAACTGCTCTACCCATTTCGAATCATCGACGATACATACGAATTTTTTCGCAATCGACGCCACGATTTTTTCACGTGTAAGCGCAGCACCACCACCTTTGATCATGTGCATATGACGGTCAATTTCATCAGCACCATCGACATAGGCATCTAAACCGCCCACGCTATTCATATCAACCACTTCAATGCCTAATTTTTTCAGACGCTGTGCAGTCGCTTCAGAACTTGCAACAGCAGCTTCCAATTGCAGTTCTGGTAAAAGGTCAATTAAAAAGTTAACGGTACTACCTGTACCTACGCCTAAAATGCCCCCTTTTGGTAAGTGTTTTAAAGCCGCTTTGGCTGCAGCTTGTTTTTTCTCATCTTGGGTTGCATATAGACTCATGACATCACTCAACTAATTTGGACTTTTGCAGTAATTTTAAACCGCAAAGCCGTGTGGTTTGTTACAATAGAGTCTTATTTTAAACTGTTAGATGGAAAATTAACATGCTGTCTCGTTTGGTTCGACAAATTTTACAAGCAACGGTCTACGATGTTGCAATCGAAACCCCACTCGAAGCAGCGCCACGAATTAGCGAACGCTTAAATAATAACATTCGCTTTAAACGTGAAGATTTACAACCGGTCTTTTCATTTAAACTACGCGGTGCCTATAACCGTATTAGTCAATTACCGAAATCACAACTCGAACGTGGCGTTATCACAGCTTCAGCAGGCAACCATGCACAAGGCGTGGCACTGTCAGGGAAAAAGCTGGGTATTCGCGCGATTATTGTGATGCCAAAGACCACGCCCGACATTAAAGTCCAAGCAGTAAAACGTTTAGGGGGTGAAGTAGTATTACATGGTGATTCATTTGACGTTGCCAACAAATATGCCATTCAACGTGCCGAAGAAGATGGCATGACTTTCATTCCGCCTTATGACGATGAACTGGTGATGGCCGGTCAAGGCACCATTGCCAATGAAATTTTGCGTCAATGGCGTGATGTGGAATATGTCTTCGTTGCTGTTGGTGGTGGTGGCCTGATTGCCGGTGTTGCAGCGTACTTGGGAGATGTGGCTCCGCATGTCAAAGTTATTCCTGTGGAATATGATGAATCCGCGTGCTTAAAAGCGGCCTTAGAAGCCAATGAACGTGTGATTCTGCCATCAGTCGGTTTATTTGCCGATGGTACTGCAGTGGCACAAATTGGTGAAAAACCTTTTGAGGTCATCCGCCTGCAAAAATCAGATAACTCTGGCCCAATCGTTGAACCAGAAGTCGTGCTGGTCAATACCGATGAAGTCTGTGCAGCAATTAAAGATACTTATGATGAATGCCGTAGCATCGTAGAACCGTCAGGTGCAATGGCATTGGCCGGTATCAAAAAATATGTAGCAGAACACGGCATTAAAGGCAAAAACATCGTATCGATTGTTTGCGGTGCGAACATGAACTTCGACCGTCTGCGCTATATTGCCGAACGTACAGAACTCGGCGAACGCAAAGAAGCTATCTTTGCCGTAACTATTCCAGAAGAAAAAGGTTCATTCCTGAAATTCTGCCGTGCACTACAAGGCCGTAATATCACAGAGTTTAACTACCGTTCAAGTGATGCTTCTGCAGCTCAGGTCTTTGTCGGTATCAGCCTGAAAAATGGTGAAAAAGAACGTCAGGAAATCTATGAAAACCTGAAATTCGACTACGATGTTGATGATCTGTCTGATGACGAAGTCGCAAAACTACATATCCGTTACCTGATTGGCGGTCATGCCGATATTGAAAATGAACGCCTGTTCCGCGTGGAATTCCCGGAACGTCCAGGTGCCCTGCTAATGTTCCTGGAACGTCTTGGCCCAACGCATAACATCACCCTGTTCCATTACCGTAACCACGGCGCTGCAGAAGGTCGCGTACTGGTCGGCCTGGAAGCAGAAGATGCACAGCAAAATCCAGATGGTTTGATTGAGACATTGGAAAGCATTACTTATCCATATGAAGAAATCACCAACAACCTGGGTTATCAGCGTTTCTTGAAATAATCAGTTTGATATAAACCGCCTTTCGAGGCGGTTTTTTTATGTCCAACTAAAAAAATGTATGAAGTATTTATGTAAGGCCAGATAGCTGAAAACTATAAAAATCTTTAAGATACGTACTTAGACATGAACTGATTTGAAATAAAAAAGATTTAGGGAAATATGCATGGCATTATTTGCAGTCATTGGGCTGGGCAGCTTCGGTGCAACAGTGGCGACTCAACTGATCAGCCTGAAACATGATGTGATTGGAATCGATCTCGATAAAAAATATGTGGAAAATATTTCCGATCAGCTTACCCATGCGGTGATTGCCGATGCAACCGATGAGCATGTCCTGGATGAACTGGATATCCAGCGCTGTGAAGCAGTCGTAGTCGCGATTGGTGAAGATATTGAAGCCAGCATTCTGTGTGTACTACATCTAAAAAATATGGGTGTAAAAAAAATCTGGGCCAAAGCCAAATCCAAAGCCCATCATATGATTTTGACTCATCTGAATGTCGAAAAAATTATTCACCCAGAAGAAGATATGGGCGTCCGTGTGGCACAATCACTCAGCTACCCGATGGTTAGCCGTTATATGTCACTTGAAGATGATCATTATATTGTCAAAATCGAGATTCATGCCGATCATCATGACACTCCCTTACACCAGTTAATGAGTCAGGTTCCCGAAATTAAAGTTCTTTTACATAAACGCGGCACTGAAATACAACATATCGTGGATCTTGAGCTGCTACTTAAGGAAGGTGACATTCTGGTGGTCGAAGGATTACTAGAGCCTCTACGCCGTTTGTCCAAGCATTTTAAGGCCATATGAAAAGCTCAAATTTAAACCAGAACAGGATTGTCAATCTCAGTCCACCGAGTCTGCTGGCCTTAGGTTTTCTCGGACTGATTTTTATTGGTTCTTTATTACTGATGCTGCCCTTTGCGCATCAAACTGAAATCAGCTGGTTAGAGGCGATTTTTACAGCAACTTCTGCAGTGACAATTACCGGGCTATCTGTGGTCAATGTTGGTGAAGCTTATACACCCTTTGGGCAGGTCGTGATTATGTTCCTGCTGCAATGTGGTGGCCTCGGTTTTATGACCTTTGCCATACTCGCTTTTATGAGCCTGTCACCTAAACTTGGTTTAAGACAGCAAGTGATGGCACAGGAATCTATTGGCCAGACCAGTTTGAAGAAAGTCAGTTTTACCATTAAAGCGGTATTCCTATATTCCCTGTTTTTCGAAGCCATTGGCACCCTGATTTTAACCTTGGCGTGGCTGGAAGATTATCCTTTTGGTGAAGCACTGTTTTATGCAGCTTTCTATAGTGTTTCTGCGTTTAATAATGGCGGATTTTCCCTTTTCCCCAATAGCTTGATGAGCTTTTCCGGCCAGTATTTCGTGACCTTTACGATCAGCATGCTGTATATCATTGGCGGGATCGGTTTTCTGGTTCTGATGGATGTAAAACAGAATAAAAGCTGGCGCAAGCTTAGCCCGAATAGCAAGCTGATTCTAACGACGATTATGGGCCTTAACCTGAGTGCTTTTATTGTACTCTGGCTATTAGAAGCCTCTAATCCACAGACTTTAGCGCTGATGAGTGTAGGTGATCAGGCACTCAATGCGTGGTTCCATGCCACTGTTCCCCGCTCTTCGGGTTTTTATAGTCTGCCCATGGACCAGATGAGCGATGCCTCAAGTCTAGTCACCATTTTTTTAATGTTTATTGGTGGCGGTTCCTTAAGTACGGCGGGCGGAATTAAAGTTGGTACGTTTATTATTGTGGTGATCAGCGTAATCAGTTTTCTACGCCGTGAAGATGAAATCCGCTTGTTCAATCATTCTATTTCTGAGAAAACTACTTTTAAAGCCTTAGCGGTTGTGTGTATTACTGCAGGTCTGGTCATGACCGGTTTTATGAGTTTACTCATTCTAGAACCCGATCATGATTTTTTAGATTTGCTGTTTGAGGCGGTTTCTGCCGCCTGTACAGTTGGATTAACACGTGGTGTCACTGGAGAATTGCAGCCAGCGAGTTTAATCATTCTGATGCTTATGATGTATGCGGGTCGTCTAGGACCTTTGACCCTTGCCTATTTAATTGCAACACCGAAGAAAAGCCGTCTTAAACATCCGCCTTCAGAAATTCAGATTGGTTAAGATTTAAATGAATTCACATAAGCAAAAAACCACGCATAAGCGTGGTTTTTTACATGAAACAGATTAGTACCAATTCATTAAGGATACACCCAAACCCACATAAGTTGCACGGTGATTATAATCAATCAGACTTTCACCATAACCATCAAAGAGCTGGAATTGACCGCGTAGACGCCCACTGATCGGAAATGACCAGTCGAACTGTACCGCACCACGGTTATCATCACCACCTTTAAGTGTATGACGCAACATCAGGGAAAAATCGTGGGCATTATGACGATAAAATGCAGTTAAATCCCCACGCCCGATATAGTTTTTAATCTCGGGATTATTGTCATCTGCACGATCTTCTTCGATACGATACCAAGGGCGCAGCATCATGGCGAAGTTGTCTTTTTCGAAACCGAGATTCAGCATTACCCGGTTCCAGCTACGAGATAATGGATCGGAACGGCCATTAGATTGATGATTCAGGGTTAGTCCCAGCATACGCCAGTTCAAACCAAACAGATCATAATTGGTACGGAAGATCAGGCTGGCTTCGGGCTCATAATTGGTTTCACGAAATGGTCGGGACTCTTCCGAGTTATACACCTGCCAACGTGAAGACTGGGTATAGCCCAGCCAGAGATCACCATTATCACCCAGAATATTTTCAACCGCCTTGGTTTTTAAAGATAACTGGAATTTCCCCTCAATCGAGGTCAAATTCTGGTCTTCTTCAACCGTGTTATTTGGGTTTTCACTTTGCGGAAACTCGTTTTTCTTGGAAGTCCAGAATCCTGGCATCAGATAAATCGGCTGATAAGAACGGATATTCCAGGTACCCAGTTTACTTTCCGGCGACAATTCCCAACGACTATCCAGCAAGGATAAAGTCGGAGTCAGCTTTGATCCTTCTGAAGCATAGATATTGGAAACGGTTTGTTCAATTTTTGCTTTGAGGTTATCAGGTTCGGGCGCAATTTCTATGGCTGCACGCCGTTCAGAAACAATATCTGGCTTACTATCGGCCGGTATTTTAAATACCGCATCATAACAGGCCAAGCGTTCTGAATTGGTTTCAACCGCAGAGCAAGCCTCCGCCGTTGCCGGCATCGGACTACTCGCTACAGTTTTATCTTCCGCATTAACTTGCGTCCCAACTACACAGCCAAGCAAAACGCCCAGCTGCAAAGTTGAGCGCTTAATAGAATTAAGCGCCATCCTCTATCCTCATTGTTTTTATTTATTGAACTTGCTGAATTGTAAAGCCGAGTTGTTCTAAAGTTTCTCGTTTGGCAAATGGCGCAACCACCGCTTTTGAAGCTTGCTGTTCAACCAGATAAGTCTGTGCGACACGTTTCAAATCATCTAAAGTGACATGCAACAAACGTTCCCGAAGCTGTTTACGGAATGCTGGCGTACGTTGATGCAGGTAGGCATAACAGGCAGTAATCGCTTCACCTGCTGGTGACCCCGGTTTGTCCATACTGGCAATTAAACCCAAGATGGCTTCTTCCAGCTGATGCGGTTGTTGAGGTGCGTTAAGCAACCATTGGATACTTGCATCAAAGTCCTGGAAAGTCTCTGCTAAGCGTGGATCGCGATAACTATAGAAGCGGAAAGAACATGCATTTCCGTCATAGCTTGCGCCACCACCATAAGCACCGCCTTTTTCACGGATTGCGCTATGCAGATAACCATTACGCAAGTAGCCTGCCAATACCATCAAGGCAGCAGCATCAGGATGTGAAACTTCTACCGCAGGATAAGCTGCTGCACAGAACTGCACATTAGTCTGAATCAACCAGGCTTCATCATTGCTATGATTAACTTTTTCAACCTGAGTCAATTCTGCAGGTGCAGTATTCACTTCCAGTTTGTCCCACACGTTTTGAATTTCTTCAATCAGACGCTCAGACTGCTGTTCTTCACACACCAACAGGAATTGTTTTGGTGCTTGTAGCAAGACTGTATGAATGCGTTTTAATTCATCAATCATAGCATCATAAGCTGCTGTATCTTTTTCAGCCTGATTGACCAAGTTAATCAGCCAGTTCAAAGCACCCAGACCGGTATTATGATAATCACGCAAGGCTAGAGCGCTATGCTGACGTGATGCCACTTGCATCGCATAGCTATGACCAGAACCGGAAATACGCGACTGCCAACGAGTTTTACGCTGTTGTAATAACTCAATAATACGGCCTTTTTCATCAAAGCGTAGCTGCTCAAAACCGATCTTTAACAGACGGATCGCATCCAGATGGCTAGCCAAAGATTTAGTCGTTAAAGTTAACCACGCACTGATCTTGTTTTTGTCATCCACTTTAGAACGCAATGAAGCGCCCATGCCCAGACCACCACTGACTGCTGTTTGCAGTTGCTGGAATTGCAGGTAATCATATTCACCCGCACCAACTTCACCCATTAAAATAGACAACAGGTTGAAATACGGTGATTGCACCACTTCATCTGGAATTTTCACCAACACCTGTTGGTAATAAATCCCATTGGTACCTGCATGATAAAGATTCAACGGCGTATCTACGCGGTTACAGATAATCTCACGCAACTGGCCTTGAACAATCTGCAATTCCGCAGGCACATCTTCCAGACCCACCTTAGGTAACAGATTCAAATCATCTGGAGTATCTTGGCGGATATTTAACGCTTCAGTTTGAGCATTGATCTCTGCTTTTTGCTCTTCAGTTAAAGCTTTACCAATTTCAGCCAGACGTGCTTTTTCTTCTTCCGCTTCTTTGGCAGATTTAGTTGCATCTGGAACTAAAGTCAGTTGAACACGGTGCGGGTTATCTAAAAGATGATCTTTAATCAGATTCGACAGCCACATTGGATCTTGCAACTCTTCTTTTACTGAAGCAATTGCAGAGTCCACATCCCAGACTTCAACTGGATCACGATGGTGAATTGCACTGCTTAAGCCGCTTAAAATCAGGCTTAGACCATACGGTGTACCATCACCATTGATTTCACGCTGATGCAATTCGATCTGATGTAGGATCGCATCTACTGCCTGTTGATCAACAGGTTTAGAGGCAACTTCTTCCAGAACTTTGAAAACTCCGTTTTTGAATTCTTCAGCATGTTCAGGGTTTGAACCTTGAACCGCGCAGTAAAAGGTCATTTCAAAGTTGGAATCATCTACGCCCATGAATGGGCCAGTTGACTGTGCATAACCACAGGTTTCCAAGTAATGACGTAAGGGAGATGCTGAATCTTCCAGCAAAATCCCTTCTACCAGACGCAAGCCTAAACGTAACTTGATATCACTCGCTTCTGGCAATAACCATGACAATACGTGATAAGTCTTGTCCTTCAGATCTTCCCCATCAACTGCATAGGTTTCTGTTACATTGAGTGGCGCAGTTAAACGGGTTTCTGGCGTTGAATAAAGTGTTTCACCTTTTCCAAATTTAGACAGTGCCAGATTTTCAAACTGTTCCTGTAACTCAGCAGCAGATTTATTACCAAAGGTCATAAATACAGCATTACTTGGGTGATAATGCGTTTTATAGAAGTTCACCAGCTCTTCATAAGTCAGGTCTGGAATATCTTTAGGATCGCCGCCTGAGTTGTAGTGATAAGTGGTGTCCGGGAATAAGTGATGCGCCAAAGTATGATAAAGCTGATCTGAAGGTGAGCTCATTGCCCCTTTCATTTCATTAAATACCACGCCTTTATATACCGGTTCGCCATTTTCCAGCTCAATACGGATACCTTCCTGAGCAAAATCCAGCGGATTCAGGTTCGCAGCAAAGGCCGCATCCATATAAACTTCTAATAAGTTCTGGAAGTCTTTATCATTTTGAGTTGCGAATGGATAAGCCGTCCAGTCTGCCGCTGTAAAGGCATTCATAAAAGTATTAAGCGAACGGCGAATCATCAAGAAGAACGGATCACGTACCGGGAATTTTTCTGAGCCGCACAGTGCAGTATGTTCCAGAATGTGCGCTTCACCTTTCGAATCCATTGGCTGAGTGCGAAACGCAACCAGAAAAACATTTTCATCATGATTGGTCGCCAGATGATAATGGGTGGCGCCAGTCACTTTATGCTTATATTCAGACACTAAAATGTCTAAAGCTTCAACATGTTGTTGACGTACCAACTGAAACGCAGGATGTACAGTTTGAGAAATGGTTTCAGTGACATCTACAGTCATGCGATCTCCTAATGCTTAAATTAAAAAATTATTATTCGCATTATAGCTGTAGTTGTTTGAATTATTCACGCAGAAAACCGAGGATTTTGATCGAATTAAGTAAACCTGATCATCTGATTTTTAAATGATCAGGTTTGGCAATGATCTCTAGATCATATACTTGAAATAGTTATAACTCGGGTGGTTTTCAACAAAGACATAGTTCTGTTTTTGATAGAAACTGGCGGCCAGTTTGGTATCGGTCTGTAAACAAAGTGCTGAATAAAATGGTCGTGCCAACTGCTCCAGATAAGCCAGAAGCTGCTTACCTACACCATGTTGACGATATTTTGGATGCACATAGAAGCGACGTACCCGGCCAATTCTTTCTTCAATGCCGTTATCGCCCCATTGCTGGTTTAAGCCGCCACAGGCAATCAGTTTATTGCCATCATAGGCACAGGCCAGAAATTCATTATTTTGACTGAAACAGTTTTTTCCAGTGCGGTATTCTTCAATTAACTTATCAATCAGGTCATAACCTTCTTTACGCGCCAGTGTCGCTAAAGTGTCAATCTGATCAGGGAGCTGCTCGGCTGTTACAATCTTAATATCCATATACCCACACTGTTTTAGATGATTGTTCAAATGTCGCACCAGTATAACTGCTTGGTACTCTAATCTTATAAATAAAATCCAACCTTTAAATCAATGGCTACACTCGCTACCGTTTAAAAATAAATCAATTCTTAGACCAAAGATTCAAGCTGAATAAGTTACAGTATTTTTTAAAGTATTCTGAAAATGTTTCAGTGAACTACAGCAAACCCGAGCAATCGTGTAAACTTAGCACTTTCATTTTTAATGTGATATTTGGATATGTCTACTGTTGACCTTTTTGCGATTGGCAATGCGCTGATTGACCAGGAATTTAAAGTTTCTGATGAGTTTTTAACTGCACATCACTTGCAAAAAGGCACCATGCAACTTGCGGATGGTGAAGCTCAGGCTACTCTGTACCAAAACTTAAAAGCAACTCAAACTTATAAAGGTCAGGCTTCAGGCGGTTCAGCAGCCAATACTACAGTTGCATTTGCAGCTTTGGGCGGCTCTGCATTCTATGCCTGCCGTGTCGGTAATGATGATTTGGGTCACATCTATCTGCATGGCTTAAATGAAGCTGGCATTAAAACTACAACCCAATCGATCAGTGAAGGCGTAACCGGTACCTGTATGGTTCTGGTCAGCCCAGATTCTGAACGTACTATGCATACCTATTTAGGTATTACTGCTGAACTCACAGATGAACAGATTGACTTCCAGCCTTTAACAACTGCTAAATGGCTCTATATCGAAGGTTATCTATCCACTTCCGAAACAGCACGTCAGGCCGTAAAACAGGCGCGTGAAATTGCCAAAGCCAATAGGGTTAAAATCGCATTTACCCTTTCTGATCCTGCGATGGTGCAATATGCCCGTGCCGGTCTGGATGAAATGATTGCAGATGGCGTTGATCTCTTGTTCTGCAACCAGCAAGAAGCATTGATGTATACCGAAACAGATACCATCGAAGCAGCTCTGACTAAACTCAAGGAATTAAGTCAATACGTTGTCATTACAATGTCAGCTGATGGTGCGCTTATTTCCAATAATGGTGAAACCTTTACTGTGCCGGGCCGTGCTGTAACTGCAGTGGATGCCAATGGGGCTGGCGATGCTTTCGCGGGTGCTTTTTTATATGCACTTAATGCGGGTCTTGGCTTAAAAACAGCAGCAGAACTGGCAATTTTGGTGTCTAGTCAAGTGGTAGCGCAATTTGGGCCACGACTGGCGGTTTCAGAATACACAGCATTATTAAAAGATGTTCTTAAGGAATGTGCTTAATGTTTAAAATTTGCATGACTGACGATATTCCAGAGCGTGAAGCACGCTCTTTTGAACTTCCGAATGGGGATACAATTTTTATTACCCAGCGTGATGGTTCGTTTTATGCTTACCAGAATATTTGTCCACATTTACAGGTAGAACTGGAATTTCTGGAAAACCAGTTTCTGGACCGTGATCAGGAATTTATTGAATGCTCTACTCATGGCGCGCTGTTCGTAGTCGAAAGCGGTGAATGTATTTCTGGACCTTGTCAAGGCCAATCACTTGAAAAAGTTGATATTACCGTGCATTCTGATGGCGGAATTTATCTTTCAGAATAATAGCTAAAACGGATTTTGCCATGCCTGAGTTTTTACTTGACTATAACCTGATGCCTTTTCATCTCAGTTTATTGTTCATCATTCTGCTTGGCGTGGCAAAAACAGTTGCCTTCTATTTTAAGCTTAAACCCAGTCAACTCCTGAAACGCATTTCTCCGTATGACTTTCATAATGTTGAATGGCTAAATGTCAAATTTTCCAAAACCCTGATTGTTTTTTTCTTCCTGATGAATTTTAGCTTTGCCGGCTATTTGCTTCAGTTTCTGATCTATTCACAGGAATATCATTTCTTACCTGCCTATTACATCATTCTACCGGCATTGATCATTGCGATTTTCTTTACCGTATTTATGATTCATTGTCTGGATCAGGTCATTCCACCTAAATATAAAAAGAATGATGTAAACCTGTTAGGCCGTTTAGCTACAATTTCAAGTGGCAATGCCCGTCCTGGCTTTTCTGCCCAAGCGCGAGTTCGGGATGAATATGGTCAATTGCACTATGTTCAGGTTGAACCTGAATTTGGCGAACTGGAATTTCAGTCTCAGATTATTTTAATCCGTCTTAGAAAATCGCATTATGTGGCCAAGAAGATCTGTAAATCCAACCGACTCTTTAGCCTGAATCTGGAAGAAGCTTAAAGTTCATGCAGTTCAATAGAAAAAATCCCGGCCAAACGTCGGGATTTTTTATTGGATAGATAGATTTATTTTTTAAACAAGCCTGAGACCATATTCAATACATTCTGAATATCATTATTGGCTTCCTGCTTGCTGGTTTGCTCACCTTGTGGTGTCAGTGAATCAATAATCTGCGGCAAGACCTGAGAAATGGCGCTATAGACATCCTGCTTAGGCACATGTGTCTCTTGTGCGACCTGTTCCACTTCCTGATCATCAAACAGGTTTTGTACCTGCTGCGGATCAACATTGGCATTTTCACCCGGGCCAGTAGAGACCCAGTCATCAACCTGGCTATTTAAACCTTGTCCTTTGAGTTTATCCAATGCTCCTTGCAAACCGCCCTGTTTCTGAATCCAGGCCAAGACCAGTGGCAAGACAGCAATCAATAAAGTCTTTGTTGTTGAACTGCCACCCAGTCCAGAACTTGGTCGAGCGGAAGATTGGCTCCCACCGCCGAGCTGGCTGAGTACAGAACCTAAAATTGCACCTAGGCCATTTTGCTTGTTTTGCTGTTGTGAGTTTTGATGCTGCTGATTTGGGTTCTGGTTTTGCTGATTGGCATTATTGATATGACCCAATACTGATCCAAGAATATCTGCCAATCCCCCTTGCTGGGATGAACGCTGCTGGGATTGGGCTTGGTTATTTCCTAAAGCTTGCTTGGCCAGCATTTCCACAATACTACTAAGATTGGTCATAACTCATTCCTGTATACACCTTCTCTACAGAATAGAGTCTGGGCTCATATTTTCCATGCAGGATTTTGTTAATATTTGCAATACTGATATAAGTCCTTCCTAGCTTTCCAATTTTACCAGCGATATTTATCCCAGTTTTCAGGGTTAGCCCAGAATTTAGAGTTAAACCAGTCTGGCACATGTTTATAAGTCAAAATATTGAATTGCCAGAGTGCAAAATCTGCCTCATGAACTGTCTTGTCAATCAACTGGGTCAGACCTAAAGACCTGAGCAGTTTTTCATCCTGCAAGCGACTCACCACAACCAGACGTTTTGCAAATAAATCACGCATTTTAACCAGAATTTGACTCTTCTGCTGTTCTGACAATGCTAAGGTTTCAGGAGTGTCCAGCATCACTACTGCCAGGTCATAACGCTGTTGAAAAGGCAGATTTAGAACCTCAGATACGTTAAAATAGTGCCATTGAATAGATTGCTGAAACTGAGATTGGGTTAAATCCTGCCCGATACAAATAGCAGTATGAATTGGCTGTTCTTTGGCGAAATCGTCTAGCATTGAAGTGATGACATTCTGTTCAGCCATGACTGCATCCTTATGATTTAAGTGAGTAATTTTTTATGGAACTTCAGGGCATTTGCCATAAAATGCACGTCGGTCTTACAGACCTTAGTGTAACTGATCAAAATACCCAGCGGGCAAATGTTGAATACAAATTAATATTAGATGGATCAGAAATTAACCTTCCATTCCAGTTAGGTCAGGAAATCGAGATTGAATGGACTGGAAATATCTATTGTGTTTCTTGCGGCAAAAAAACTTCTAAATCATTCTCACAAGGCCACTGTTTTAAATGTTTTAAAACTAAAGCGTCATGTGATATGTGCATCATGAAACCAGAAACCTGCCATTATCATTTAGGTACTTGCCGGGAAGATGAGTTTGCACAGAATGTCTGCTTCCAGCCACATATTGTTTATCTGGCCAATTCTAGTGCATTGAAAGTCGGAATCACTCGTATTAATCAAATGCCGACTCGTTGGCTGGATCAGGGTGCAACTCAAGCCCTTCCTATCATGAAAGTGGGTTCTCGCCGTCTTTCCGGTAAACTGGAAGTGATGTTTGGTACTCAGGTCGCAGATAAAACCGACTGGCGTAAATTACTCAAAGGCGAAGCGGAACCTTTAAATCTGATTGAGGTTCGCGATCAGCTGATTGAAGAATTTGCACCGAAAATCCAAACTATCCGTGAAGAGTTTAATCAGAATTTGCAGTTTAATGAGAATATTGAAGTTTTGGATAAGGAATTACCACGTGAGTTCATCTATCCGATAGAGCAATATCCAGAAAAAATCAAATCTCACAATTTAGATAAAACTCCAGTGATCCGAGGCAAACTACAAGGGATTAAAGGCCAATATCTGATTCTGGATACTGGTGTGATTAATATCCGTAAATATACAGGTTATGAGCTAATTTTTAGAGCGGAATAAAATGACCGGATTTCAGAAGAGAGTTATATGCTCTCTTCTTATTTTGGATATTATTTCTTACTTAAGAAAATAAAAAAACCAGCCCGTAGGCTGGTTTTTTAAAAGCGAATCTTATTTGATTTTTGCGTGAGATTTTAAGTAACGCGTATAATCATCAAATTCTTGTTGACCACGAAGCTGTTGATACAATTTCACCAGCTCACTACGTTGCTCTGCACTTAAAACATCGATCGGATTTTTCTTCACTTCAGAAACTGCCACAACCACCAATTCATTTGGCATATTTGCTGTCGTTACTGACCAGTGACCTGCTTTAGGCGCTGGTACGCTAAATGCTGCACGTTGTACATCACGCTTAAGCAGACCTTCTGCGCGTGTATAAATGCCTGCATCTTCAAATACCAGTTTACCTTTCGTAACTGATGCTGCAGGCTTGGTTTTAAACTCATTCAATGCAGTTTGAACTTCAGCTTTAGCCGCAGCAAATGCCTTATCTTGAATCAGTTTAGCTTTTACTGCTGGTTTAGCTTCTGCCAGTGTCTGCTCACCCGCTGCATGATAATTGCGAACTTTTACCCAAGCCACATCACCATTGGCTAACTGAATGCTTGAAGATGCATTACGGTCGCCATTTTTCACGTCATCATTAAACAGTTTAACTTTGACAGCCGCATCACTTAGCAATGGATCACGTGTCGCAAGGGTCACACTATTTGCTTTCTGAACCTGAACACCCTTCACTTCCTGAGCAACAACATCTAGCGAGTCCGCACTTACGACCATGTCATTCAGACTGTTTACCGTATCAGAGAATGCATTAGATTTTTTCGCTGCCAATACTTCTTCAGATAAACGTGCTTTTTGAGATTCAAAAGATGGAACTGCTACATCAGGCAATTGGACTGAAATAATATGGTAGCCATAATCTGTTTTAACAGGCGCTGAAACTTGACCAGATTTTAAGGATGCAACAGTCTGATCAAAGATAGTACCGAACACGCCTTTTTCATAGACAGCAATAGCACCGCCTTTAGACTTAGATTCAGGATCCTCAGAATATTGAGCTGCTGCTTGTGCAAAAGTACTACCAGCTTTGATTTTAGCTGCAATTTCGCTTGCCAGTTTTTTGGCTTCAGCATCGCTACGGCTATCTGCAGTCACCAGAATATGTTTAACCTCTGGTTTCACATTCTGCTTCTGGTCAGCCACAAATTTATTATAAGCTTCCTGCAATTCTGCATCAGTGACCGCTACATTGGCAGTATCAATATTGCTCGGCTTGATCACCACATAATCCACATCAACGCTAGTCGGTTGCTTGAACTGGGATTTGTGCTTTTCATAATATGCAGCAATATCAGCTTCTGATACTTTTACTGCTTTTTTATAGCTGTCCAGATTCACGCTAGCGATATGAATATGACGCTGTTCAGTTTGCAGATCTGCAATTTGCTGCATTTCAACCGCACTGACCAGTGGATAATCCATAAAAGTAGAAGACAGCATTTTCAGTGCATGGTCTTTACGTAAACTTTCTACTAAAGCATTGTTGGTCATGCCGATTGATTTCAGGTAATTTTCATATAAAGCATTAGAAAATTTGCCATTCTCCTGGAAAGAAGGCTGCTGAGAAATCATTTGTGCAATTTGCTGGTCACTCAGGCTAATCCCCAGTTTTTCAGCCTGTTGCAAAAGCAAGGTACGCGCAACCAGGGTATCCATCGCTTTTTGATCGATGAAGCTTTGATTTAATAAGGTTTCATCACCATTGGCATAACTTAAGTATTGTTGTTTGAATGATTTTGTCAGTGACTCTAATTCTTGTTTAGAGATATCAGTTCCATTGACTGATTTTGCTGCATCAGAATTCCCGCCGCTAAAATATCCTTCAATACCTACAAGCGCTAAAGGGGTTAAAAACAGAACGAGCAAGACCTTGCCCAACCAACCCTTAATAACTTTACGAAAAGATTCCATAAGTATTCCAATATTTTATTTGCAGAGGATTTTAACCGAAAAAACCCATTGAATGAATGTGTTAATCAAAACAATTAAATCTATCAATAAAAAACGCGCCAAAGAAGGCGCGTTTTAGGATTGAAGCAGCTTAAGCAACAGCGTCTTTTAAGCCTTTACCTGCTTTGAAGCTAGGTACTTTGCTTGCTTTAATTTCAAGAGTAGCACCAGTTTGTGGATTACGGCCAGTACGTGCAGCACGCTCTTTAACGCCGAAAGTACCGAAGCCAACTAGAGTTACTGTATCACCCGCTTTTAAAGCTTCAGTAACAGAAGCAATTGTAGCATCTAAAGCTTTACCTGCGTCAGCCTTAGATAATCCCCCTTTCTCTGCAATTGCATCAATTAATTCTGATTTATTCATGAAAACTACGTCCTCTTAATATCGTTTATTTAAGGTCCAAGAATTTGTTTAAACTACCATAACGCCTTTATAGCAATGCTTTAGGTATAAACGCAATACTTATAAACCTCTTTTTTTTCAAAATATATGCGAAAAAAACATTGAATTATGAAGAAAATCATTTTGTGTGTATTTTTTCCGATAATTCTTTCTGTATTTTTTCTTGCTGCAAGGTCAATTCATCAACCTTGGCATGCAACTGAAGAATTAAACGCTCCAGATGTTGTACATCCTTCAGTGTGACTAATCCTATACGATTCAAGGAATGATGAACAGAGTTGTCGATCAGTTTTTCAACCTTATCTTTGGTATCTGTCACAGATTCGCGTGCTTTTTCGGAGACTTTTTCCACAGTTTGATCTGCAATATCGACTGTTTTGGATTCTAGCTCTTCTCCGACCTTGACCAGCGAGTCAAACAGTTTATTGCCTTCTTCCTCTGCCCGGGAAAATGCCCCAAGGCCAGCCAACCAGATCTGCTTGGTATATTTACGAAAATCCAGCATTGAACGTCGCTCTGAAGCAGACTTTGACTTACTCTTCACTGGTTTTTCAATCAATTCCTGATCTGTATCTTGTGTCGTTTTTGTTTTATCCATGTACACGACTCCTGCTTATTTTCTATGCAAATATCATAAAATTATCTACAAAATCACCGCATAATAGCAAATTAAGGGCTTGATAGATTTGCTAAACTGTTCTACAAAGCACTTTATTTCAAGTCTAATTTGATTTAACCCTGAAATCTTTTACTCAGCAGGATGCTTTTTCATTTTGATTTTCAGGTAAGGATTGGTTTTATATATGAGTGAATCGCAACAAAGTCAAAATCAACCACATTTGTTGCTTACGATGACTTTAATCGTTTTAGAAACAATATTCACGTTCATTCTCAAACATGACCGTGTTGTTGCTCTTCAGGCGAAGAAGTTTGTAGATGAGAATATTACAATAAAAATCAATAGTTATATTCCATATTTTGATTTCTATGTTCAGTTTACCAAAGACGGGCTGTTATTTGACTATAAAGCACCAGGCAGAGTTATTGATCTGGATGTTCGCACTACTTTAATGGATCTGATTAAGATCTTTATCTTTGGCAATCGCAGAAGCATTCGTGCAATGCGAATTGACGGTAATCAGGTTTTAAAAGACGAGTTCCGTGATTTACTGACTTTATTTGCCTTACCTAAAGTATTGTCTGACTGGAAGCACTGGTTATCTGAGCCTCCGGCAGATGAGACTGATATTGTTTCATCAAGAAAACGCATTGCGCCTTTATTAAAGAAAATTGAAGATCAGCGTTCTAAAATTAATAGCCTGCAAGTTGAAGTTAAACAGTATCGCAACCGCATTAAACGTATGGAACGCCGTCAAAAGCGGATCAATATGGTCTTTAGTATAATCACAGTACTTTTGATTGCGTTATTAGTGTATAATTGGATCAGCGCGTAATTCTTTCATTTTCAGAAAATTAAATACGCTCGCCATTCACAAAAATAACTTGACTAATTTAGTCGGGATTCATAAAATCTACACATCTAGTCTAACCATGTGTATCGAATCATGCGCCTAACCACTCGCGGTCGCTACGCAGTGACTGCTCTACTTGATTTAGCTTTGCAGCCATCTGAACAAACGATCACGCTTGCTGAAATTGCAGCACGTCAAACTATTTCTGTTGCCTATCTCGAGCAGTTATTTGCGAAACTAAAACGTTATGGTCTAGTTTCGAGTGTTCGCGGTGCCAATGGTGGATATCATTTAGCACGCAGCGCAGATGAAATTACTGTGTTAGCAATTATTGAAGCTGTAAACGAAACAGTTGATGCGACTCGCTGTGACCATAAAGGCAACTGCCAAAATGGCGCGATGTGCTTGACTCATGATTTATGGCAAGAACTCTCCCACCACATTGCCGATTATCTCGCAAAAATCACCCTTGCTGACCTTGTAGCCCGTGACAACGTACAAACCGTGTCATTACGCCAAAATTCAGCCAACATTGATTCAGCCCTTTTATCGGTTACAGGTATTTGACATGAAACGTCCGATTTATCTTGACTATGCAGCAACAACTCCGGTAGATCCTCAAGTTGCAGAACGTATGATGGAATGCTTAACTTTCGAAGGCACCTTCGGTAATGCAGCATCTCGTTCACATGCTTATGGCTGGCAAGCGGAAGAAAAAGTTGAATACGCCCGTGAACAAGTGGCGAATTTAGTAAAAGCTGATCCGCGTGAAATCGTATGGACTTCAGGTGCAACTGAATCTGACAACCTTGCATTGAAAGGTGTGGCTCAGTTCTATGCATCTAAAGGCAAACACATCATCACTTCTAAAATTGAACATAAAGCAATTTTGGATACTTGTCGTGAGCTAGAGTCTGAAGGTTTTGAGATTACTTATCTTGAGCCGCAACCAAAAACTGGCTTAATTACCTCAGAAATGGTTGAAGCAGCGATTCGTCCGGATACCATTCTTGTTTCCCTGATGATGGTAAACAACGAAATCGGTACGACAACTGATGTTGCTGCGATTGGTGAAATCACCCGCGCGAAAAAGATTTTCTTCCACGTTGATGCTGCACAGGCTGCGGGTAAAGTTGAAATCGATCTTTCTCAATTGAAAGTCGATTTGATGAGCTTCTCTGCACATAAAATCTATGGTCCTAAAGGTATTGGTGCCCTGTTCGTACGTCGTTCACCACGTGTACGTCTAAAAGCACAAATGCATGGTGGCGGTCATGAACGTGGTATGCGTTCTGGTACTCTTGCAACTCACCAGATCGTTGGTATGGGTGAAGCATTTGAACTTGCAGGCAAAAATTTACAGTCTGAACAAGCTCGTTTACGTGTCCTTCGTGACAAGCTTTGGAATGGCTTACAAGGTCTTGAACAGGTATTCCTGAACGGTCACCCAACTCAAAACGTTGCAAACTACTTAAACGTAAGTTTCAATTTTGTTGAAGGTGAATCATTGATGATGGCACTGAAAGATGCAGCCGTATCTTCAGGTTCAGCATGTACATCTGCAACACTTGAACCATCTTATGTACTTCGTGCATTAGGTCTTTCTGATGAGCTTGCACACAGTTCGATCCGCTTCAGCTTTGGTAAGTACACCACTGAAGAAGATATCGATCACGTTTTAAATATCACTAAAGCTGCTGTTGAGAAATTACGTGAACTTTCTCCGCTTTGGGATATGTACAAAGAAGGTATCGACCTTTCTACAGTTGAATGGGCTGAGCACTAATTTTTGACTCTGAGATAGCTGTATTTACACTGCTATCTCATTGATAAAAAATTTTTAATCCCCATATTTATATTAAGGCTGACCCCGAGTTTTGGAGAAGCAACATGGCTTATAGCGAAAAAGTAATTGATCATTACGAAAACCCACGTAATGTTGGTGTTTTAGACAAAAATGCAGAAAACGTTGGTACTGGTATGGTCGGTGCACCTGCTTGTGGTGACGTAATGCGTTTACAGATCCAGGTAAATGATGAAGGCGTGATTGAAGAAGCACGTTTTAAAACTTATGGTTGCGGTTCTGCAATTGCATCAAGTTCATTAGTGACTGAATGGTTAAAAGGTAAAACCTTAGACCAAGCACAAGCGATCAAAAACATTGATATCGCAAATGAATTGGCTCTTCCACCAGTAAAAGTGCACTGCTCTGTACTGGCTGAAGATGCAATTAAAGCGGCTGTTGAAGACTACCGTAACAAGAAGTCTAAAGTTTAATCATTCGTTTTTTGAAGAAAGATTCACGGAGTTTTCATGATCCACTTAACTGAAAATGCAGCAACTCATATCAGCAATTACCTCAAAAGTCGCGGTAAGGGTGAAGGCATTCGTGTTGGTGTGAAAACTTCAGGCTGTTCTGGTCTTGCTTATGTTCTTGAGTTTGTCGACGAAGTCGATACTCATGACCAGGTCTTTGAACAGTTTGGTGTTAAAGTTTTCGTAGACCCAAAAAGTCTGGTTTATCTCGAAGGTCTAGAAATGGACTACGTGAAAAACGGCTTGAACGAAGGCTTCGAATTTAATAATCCAAATAAAAAAGGCGAATGTGGTTGTGGTGAGTCATTCACTGTCTGATTGCAGCAATAATTCTCTTTTTTCAGCATTAAAACAGTGTGAAATACACTGTTTTAATTGCATTTAGGCAGTTATTTTAATTGTCATCAAGTTTAATCATTTTTGCATATTAATCGCGGACTCTATCTCCCATGAATCATTTTGAGTTGTTCAATCTTCCTGTAGCACTCGATATTGATTTAGCCACTTTAAAAGCAGAGTTTTTAAAGTTGCAGCAACAATATCACCCCGATAAAGCTGAAGATAAAGATCAGGCTTTGATTAAATCAAGCGAGATCAACCAGGCATTCAAGGCTTTGTCAGCGGTTGATAGCCGTGCAGCTTATTTACTGTCTTTAAAAAAACAAGACTATCATCTGGATCAGTCTATTAGCGATTTTGAATTTCTTCAGGATGCGCTGGAAATTCGCGAACAATTAGATGAAGCCTCATCGGCTGAAGATCTTTCTTCTCTGAAAGTTGAAGTTCAGCAATGGATTGATGGTCTGGTTCGTGAGTTCAAAATCGACTATGAAGATGAAGACTGGAGTGAAGCTCGCGATACCGTGCGTAAACTGCGTTTCTTTGTTAAAGTCATGGCAGACATCGACAAAGCGGAAGACCGTTTCCTGGATGATGACAGCTTTGATCTTGATGATGAATTTTAATTTTTCTATTTAATTTTAACGTGCAAAGGATGTAACACTATGGCTCTCTTGCAGATTGCAGAACCAGGTCAATCAAGTGCACCACATGAACACCGCATTGCGATTGGTATCGATTTAGGCACCACCCACTCTTTGGTTGCCACGGTTCTTTCAGGTCAAGCCAAAGTACTCAAAGATGAACAAGGTCGTGTGTTACTTCCTTCTATCGTTCATTATGCAGCACAAAGCACTGAATATGGCGATGATGCCAAACCTTTTATTACCACCGATCCTAAAAATACGATTGTATCCGTAAAACGTTTTATGGGTCGCTCCCAAGCAGATATTAAATTCCAGCATCCTTATGCCTTGGTGGGCGAAGCGAATGAAATGCCGGCATTTGAAACTGCGCAAGGACGTAAAACGCCAGTTGAGATTTCTGCGGAAATTTTAAAGCAGCTTAAAGAACGTGCTGAAGCCAACTTAAAAAATGAGATTAATGGTGCCGTGATTACGGTTCCTGCATACTTTGATGAAGCACAACGCCAGGCAACACGTGATGCCGCGCAACTGGCCGGTTTAAACGTTCTGCGTTTATTGAATGAACCAACAGCTGCTGCGGTGGCTTATGGATTGGATCAGGAAACCAACTTGAGCACAGATCGCAACTATGTGATTTATGACTTGGGCGGCGGTACCTTTGACGTATCCATTCTGCGTTTCTCTCAAGGTGTGTTCGAAGTATTAGCGACTGGTGGCCATACTGCTCTAGGTGGTGACGATCTGGATCGTCTGATTTTAAAATGGGCTAAAAAACAGCTTAATATCGAAACCCTAGATGATGCTGAATATGCGCATTTCATTACTGCTGCGCGTAAAGCTAAAGAAGCATTATCTGATGCAGACTCAGTTGAATTAAAGCTGCTTGATCAAAGCCTGACTTTAGATCGCCCGACTTTTGAAGAAATCATCAAGGTTGCTTTGGATAAAACCATCAGCGTTTGTAAGCGTGTTATGCGTGATGCCAAGCTGGAACTTGATGATATTCAGAATGTGGTGCTTGTAGGTGGTTCTACCCGCTCGTATGCCGTGCAAAAAGCAGTACGTGATGTATTTAACCAAGAACCTCTGTGCACCATTAACCCGGATGAAGTAGTTGCGATTGGTGCGTCAATTACAGCGAATCAGCTCATTGGCAACAGCAAAGATGGATCATTATTATTAGATGTGACTCCACTTTCTCTTGGTCTGGAAACTATGGGCGGTCTGGTTGAACGTCTGATTTCACGCAATACCGCAATTCCAGTTGCACGTCGCCAGGAATTTACAACGTATCAGGATGGCCAAACCGCTATGCTGATTCATGTGGTACAAGGTGAACGTGATCTGGTAGAACATTGCCGTAGCTTAGGCCGTTTTGTCCTGCATGGTATTCCACCAATGACCGCAGGTCAGGCACGCATTGAAGTGACTTTCCAAGTGGATGCGGATGGCTTATTAACCGTTTCTGCCAAAGAAATGACTTCAGGTGTGACTGCACAAATTGATATCAAACCATCTTACGGTCTGTCGAGTGAAGATACTGAACGTCTGCTGTTAGAAGGTTATCAGTTTGCTGAAGAAGATAAGAATCTTCGTCATTTGCAGGAAACCAAGGTGGAAGCACAACGTGAACTTGAAGCACTGGTTCAGGCATTGAAAGTAGATGCTCAATTGATGAATGAACAGCAATTGGCAGAACTGACTGCTGCGCAAGCACGACTTGAGTCCGAGCTACAAGGCACAGATATCAAAGCCATTGAATCTGCAGTAGAACAGCTTAAAATACATAGTGATGCATTTGCTGCTCTGCGCATGAATCAACATATTGATGCTGCCCTTAAAGGCACTAAACTCGACGATTGGTCAAACTCAAACTAATTTAAGGTAAAGACTATGCCACGTATTAAAGTTCTTCCACATGCGCAAATTTGCCCTGAAGGCGCTGAGTTTGAAGTTGAACAAGATGCCAATCTATGTGAAAGCATGCTGAAAAACGGAATCAAGATTGAACATGCGTGTGATATGTCATGTGCATGTACCACTTGCCACGTAATTGTTCGTCGCGGTTTCGACAGCCTTGAAGAAATGAATGATGTCGAAGCTGATCTGCTCGATCGTGCTTGGGGTTTAGAGCCTGATTCCCGTCTGTCTTGCCAAGTGAAGATTGTGGATGAAGATCTGGAAGTTGAAATTCCAAAATATACCATTAATCATGCTTCAGAAAATCACTAAGATTCTGAAATCAAAAAACCACGCTTAAGCGTGGTTTTTTATGGTCTTTATCATTTATTTAAATCATAAAAATTAGATGACTTTTGATCGTTCAGCTGCTCGAAATGCTTCTTCAGCAGATAAAGGTTCAATGACTTCATCTTCAAGTTTTAATTTCACAATTCCTTGAGAGTTGGTCAGTTGCTGCTGGGTTTGAATGCGTTTAATCATTTTTTCTAGCACATGCAACAACTCTGGATAATCATAGTTTTGTACTTCATCCAGATTTAGCAGTAAATGAAAGCCTTTATACTCATAATCAAACCAGCGCTGATATTCAACTTTCTGGAAGGCATATTTTTCCATCACTTGCCAAGTGCGAACCGGTGCCTTAATCCCTTTCAGGAAAATTGGCTTTTTAGGTGCACATAGATAGTCATTTTTGATCAGGTTATGGGTATCTTCAGAAATCAGGATTTCATCAACTTCCGCAGCACTTTGTAAGCGTGCAGCCAAATTAGCATCACGACCAACAATGGTATAGGCCATACGGTGATTGGCACCATAGTTCCCCACGTGACAATAACCGGTCGAAATCCCCATACGGATATGTAATGGCGGATAACCCATTTTAATCCAGCGTTCGCGTAGTAATTTCATTTGCTGACGCATTGAAATCGCCATTTCCAGACAATTTTTAGCATCCTGCTCTACACCATCTGAATGCGGATCACCAAAGAAGATCAGGATGGCATCCCCCATGAACTTATCGACCGTTGCTTCATATTTCTTGGCGATTTCAGTCATATGGCTTAAATAGTCATTCAACAGGAAAGCCAAATCATCCGGAATCAGAGTTTCAGAAAGCTCTGTAAATCCCTGAATATCCGAAAAGAAAATCGTGAGTTTTTTACGTTTGTATTCGATCTTAGCTTCAGACTCGCCTTTCATGATGGATTGCCATAACTGCACTGGCGCATAACGGCTGAGCTGGTTAGCAAATTCCATATAACGGTTCATCTGGTCAAAATAATGATTTTTCTTTTGGGTCATATATTGCATACGACCGCTTTGATAGAAATTTCCGACACCAAAATAAGTAATCAAACAGATGAAACCTAGTACGGTGAGTTCCGTACTGGTGGGACTGAAATAGCTGGTAAACCCAAAAATGCCAATGGTAGACAGATAAAAGATCATGGTGCCAATCAGGCCAGCCAGTGACACCATCATGAACGAAATCTTGTTATTAATGGCGGTATATAGCAATGTGACCACTGCCAGTAGAGACAACACCAGATCCAGATGCACAGCTGCAAGTACAACCGATACGATAATCACATCTAGAACAAAGAAGAAATTACGTTTTAAATTATAGTCGTATTTATAAATCATCCACCGGGATAATTTCGGTGTGATCACCAAAACCAGTGCCAGAAATAACGGAACAAAAATCTGGTAATTGGTGTCCGGTTCCGTGTAGTGATAGACGATCAGAACCAGAGACAGCATGATATATCCCATCATCCGATGGAAATATTCAAACTGTTTTGGTTCCTGATGAATCCAGTCGTCTAATTGCACTCAATTACTCTCTTAAAGTCCAAAATCCTGAATGGACCATAAAATGTATGTCAACGCTTAGTCCATACGCCAGTCAAATGGCATATCCCCTTGACCGCGTAAAGCCAGCATCAAGGTTTGACGCATATGTGCCAATACTTCACTGCTATAAGGAACTGCTGGAGTGCCCCATACCGGCTTAGGCCATGCCACATCGTTTTGATAACGAACCACATGATGAAAATGCAGTTGCGGCACCATATTGCCCAAAGCTGCGACATTCATTTTGTCGGCACGAAATACACGCGCTAACTGGCTCGATAACCAGCTTGATTCACGTAAGAACTGCTCTTGGTCAGCTTGGCTCAATTCATATAATTCGGTAATGCCTGGTACACGCGGAACCAGAATCAACCACGGAAATTGCATATCATTCATCAAACGACATGTTGATAAAGGAAAGTCGCCTACAAAAAACGTATCTTGAGCAAGTTGTGGATGCAAACTAAACATATCTTTATAAATGATGCAAAATTAGAATGATGGCTAATACTACCATATACAATTGCGGCTGAGTATTGTAAGCGGGCGCTTTAGGGCAATTTTGTATGAATTGTGAAGGACAAAACGGCAAACTATTAGCTTAAATAATTTCATATGAAAACAAGCTGATATTCACACTATATTTATAAAAATGAAATATAGTGTGAATATTCACATTCTATAAAATCTAAAACTATTAATTTAGCTCTTTTAATAGGCTATCCAATAAATCACTGATGAACTGGATTCTTTTTTGATAATCTTCCAGCATCACCATCACTTTTAATCGCTGACCGCCTTCCATCCTGAAATAGGTCGGATGTTTCTGCATCATCTGGATAATACTCATGGCTTGAACTGGTGTATCTGGCGCAAACTCGATATGGCCACCCTGCCCACCAATGTCAATTTTGGTAATGCCCAGCTGCTCAGCTTTAAGACGTAGCTGATGCACAGCAAATAACTGTTTCACCGGTTGCGGCGGAATGCCAAAACGGTCAATCAGTTCCATACGGATATTATCGAGTTTTTCCTGAGTATCGGTATTACTGATGCGTTTATAGAACAGCAAGCGCTGATGTACATCACCCAGATAATCGTCCGGAATCAAGGCTGGCATATGCAGGTTGATTTCCGCAGTTAAAGACAAGGGTGCATCAAAATTCGGCGTTTTACCTTTTTGAATGGCTTTAGTCGCCTTTTCCAGCATTTCCATATACAGGCTATAACCGATCGCCTGCATCGAACCACTTTGCTGCTCGCCTAGAAGTTCACCTGCACCGCGAATTTCCAGATCTTCGGTGGCCAGCATAAAGCCTGCACCCAAAGTCGAGGCACGTTGAATCGCTTCCAGACGTTTTTCTGCATCGCCTTTCAAGGCTTTTAGGGATGGCACTAACAGATAGGCATAGGCCTGGTGATGCGAACGCCCAACCCGGCCACGCAACTGGTGTAACTGTGCAAGACCAAGCTTATCTGCCCGCTCAATAATAATGGTATTGGCATTCGGCACATCAATCCCGGTCTCAATAATGGTCGAGCACACCAGGACATTGTATTCCTTGTGGTAGAACTGTTGCATTACCTGCTCCAGCTCACGTTCACGCATCTGACCATGTGCCACAATGACACGTGCTTCAGGCACCAGATTTCGGATATTTTCTGCAGCACGTTCAATGGTATCCACTTCATTATGCAGGAAATAGACCTGACCACCACGCAGTAATTCACGCAGAATCGCCTCTCGAATAGTGTCGCTGGTATGTTCCTGCACAAAAGTTTTTACAGCCAGACGGCGTGCTGGTGGTGTTGCAATAATGGACAGATCACGCATTCCGCTAAAGGCCATATTTAAGGTACGTGGAATTGGCGTTGCTGTTAGGGTCAGCATATCCACATCGGCACGCAGGGCCTTAATACGTTCTTTATCACGTACCCCGAAACGATGTTCTTCATCGACAATCATCAGTCCCAGATTATGGAACTGGACATTTTCCTGTAAAAGCTTATGGGTGCCGATGACAATATCGACTTTGCCATCCGCTAAATCCTCAATCGTTTTGGTATGCGCTTTAGATGAACCGAAACGGGAAAGCACCTCAATCCGAACTGGCCAGTCCGCAAAACGGTCTTTAAAAGATTCATAATGCTGTTGTGCCAGCAAAGTGGTAGGCACTAATACCGCAACCTGACGGTTATTTTGAACTGCGACAAAGGCTGCCCGCATGGCGACTTCAGTCTTACCAAAGCCAACATCACCACAGACCAGTCGGTCCATTGGTTTGGCCAGTTGCATATCATATAGCGTGGCTTCACTCGCATTGGCCTGATCTGGTGTTTCTTCATAGGCAAAGCCGCTAGCAAACTGCATATACAGACTTTGATCAACCTCAAAACTGATCCCCGGCTTAGAAGAACGACGTGCCTGAATATGTAATAACTCGGCTGCGACATCATGAATCTGTTCCAAAGCCTTACGTTTGGCTTTATTCCAGGCATCCGTACCCAGTTTATGTAAAGGTGCCAGATCTGGATCGCCACCACTATAGCGGCTGATCAGATGCAGGTTAGTCACCGGCACATAGACTTTAGCGACTTCAGCATAGTCCAGTTGCAGAAATTCATGGTCCTGATCATCGATACTTAAAGTAATTAAGCCTGCATAACGTCCTACACCATAATCAATGTGTACCACTGGTGCACCAATGCTTAGCTCGGTCAGACTGCGGATCAGGAATTCTTCTGACACTTCCTGCTGACGCTTGCGACGACGCTGGACCACACGATGTTCGTAAAGCTGATTTTCCGAGATCACACTGATCCGATTTGTCAGAACCAGACCACGTTCCAATGGCGCACTGGTAATCGCAATCGCATGCAAAGATTCGACAAAAGAATCAAAGTTTTCTACAGTCGGAATATCGCCCAGACTTGGACGCAGCGCATCTTTTAAGGTTTCACGCCGACCGGCACTTTCAGCGACCAGTAAAACCGGATGATTGGCCGCATCAATATATTTTTTGACTTCGGTAAAGGGCTTTTCACGTTTTGGATCAACAGGCAAGCGTGGTGGTAACTGGGTATCCAGATTAATCACGCCGGCTTTCTCATCAAAAGCTTCTTGTGCCGCAATGATGCGACTAAACTGATTTAGCTGTTCTAAAAGCTGATTGGTCGGACAGAACAGTGCTTCAGGCGGCAGAATCGGCTGATCAATATTATGACGGCGATCTTCATAACGGCGAGTTACGTCCTGCCAGAACTGTTCTAAACTCTGCTCCAACGCCTTATCTGTAATGACAATGCCATTCTTTGGTAAGTATGAAATTAAGGTACTTTGCCCTTGCATCGCTTCATGACTAAAGAATAAAGGCAGATAAAACTCGATTCCCGGCGAAGCAATGCCATCCATCACATCCTGATAAATTGGATTTTTCTTTGGATTAGCTGTCGGGAAAAATTCTGCATAACGGTTACGGAAAGTAGCACGGCCTTCCTTAAGGGGAAATTCTTGTGCAGGTAATACCGTAAATTGTTCTAAAGTTTGCGTAGTACGTTGCGTTTCCGGATCAAAAAATTTCAGGGTTTCAATTTCATCATCGAACAGGTCAATCCGGATTGGTGCATCCTGACCTGAAGCATATATATCGATAATGCTACCGCGAACTGCAAATTCACCATGGTCATAAACGGTATCGACCAGATGATAACCAGCCTGAATCAGTTTTTTCTTTTGCTGTTCCAGATCCAGCTTTTGCCCGACTCGAATATCGAAGTGTTCACCCAGCACCCATGAAGTAGGTGCAACACGCTGTGCCAATGTAGAAGCTGCTAGCAACAATACGCCACCTTGGGGCATATTAGATAAAATTGCCAGACGTTCAGAGACGATATCCTGATGCGGTGACAGACGGTCATAAGGCAAAATTTCCCAGTCTGGAAATATGGTCGGTTTAATCCCATAAAATTCCAGTTCACTTTCCAGTTGACCCAAATGCTGGTTATTACGCGTAACAATGACAAATAGGCGCGATTGCTGCTGCTTGATAATTTCTTTCAGCAATAATGCAGTAGACGAGCCTTGCAGATTGCCTAACCAGCGTTTCTCGCCTGCCTTGAGCTTGGGTAAATTAAGTTGGGAAATTTCTTGTTGGAACATGTATATAGCTTTAAAGTCTAAACAACATGAAGCTTATACTATCACGATGATCTGGTGCTATTTCGTTATTTTTATGCAGTCGTTACAGATTGACTGCATAGGATAAAATCAGCCTATGATTCAGTTATTTTTTATCACGTAAAAAGTTACGATAATAGTCATTTAACTTTTTCACAATCATTTTAAATTGCAGCAGGTTTTCTTCAGTATTTCCTAATCTTGCATTAAAACGCTGATTGGCAATTTCCAGATCAATTTTTTCATTAATGATCATTGCAGTCGAATAAAGCGCTTTTAAATCATCAAAAGTTTTCATGCGTCGGTTAGACAAATATTCCAGCCGCTCGCCCAGCTCCTCATTTAAATTAATCCTATCCACAATATAGCCGATCCCTTCTACATATTGGATATGATTCTCTTCCAGAAAAATCTGAGCCGGATCAGGTTTATTTGATTTAAATAAGTTACTGATTTTATCAAACATGCTATGCACTCAATTCATTGTGTCATTGATATAGTCTAGATGAAAATACCCCAAACCCACAGACGGGATTTGAGGCAAATGGTTAAAATCAGTACGAGTCTATATTGGACTCATCCTTAAACTTTCAGGATACCTGTTCCCATTGGTTCATCATTGGGACTTCTGAAACCAGATTTTCAAAGGCAAAGATTTCATCCAGCTGAATTTCACTCAATAAACCCAGCTCCAGCACCACTTCGGGTACAGTTTTATTTTCACGAATACATTGCTTGCCAATTTCATCACAAGTGGCATGACCTAAAAGTGGTTCCAGTAAGGTAATAATCCCGATACTGCGCATTACAGCATTTAAACAGTTCTGTTCATTGGCCTGAATCCCGGCAATACATTTTTTTTGTAGGGTTTGCATACCTTGAGTTAATAATTGGATGGATTCATTCAAAGATACTGCAATGACCGGCTCCATAACATTCAGCTGTAATTGTCCTGCTTCTGCTGCCATCGTTATAGTCAGGTCATTACCAATCACGCGAAACGCAATCTGATTGACTACTTCTGGAATAACTGGATTGACCTTAGCTGGCATGATAGAAGAACCCGCCTGTAATTCTGGCAAACGGATTTCCGCCAGACCGGTACGCGGGCCAGAACTTAAAAGACGCAAGTCATTACAGATTTTGGACAACTTAACAGCCAGACGTTTAAGACTACTGGACAGAATAATAAACACGCCACAATCGCTGGTCGCTTCGACATAATCTTCCGCGCCTTTTAAAGGTAGGCCAGTAATTTTCGCTAAAGTTTGTACTGCATGTTTGGCATAACCATCTGGAGTATTCACGCCGGTTCCAATGGCGGTCGCACCCAAATTTACTTCCAGCAATAACTGACGCATTTGTTCTATCAGCTTCAGGTCTTCTTTCAATAAGGTTGCGAAAGCACGGAATTCCTGTTCCAGTGTCATTGGAACCGCATCCTGTAACTGGGTACGCCCCATCTTGATCACATACTGAAACTCTGATGCCTTGCTATATAAAGTATCAATCAACGATTTTTGTACATGAAGCAGTTCATCCAGACGTGTATAAGTCGCTAGACGTAGTGCCGTGGGATAGACATCATTGGTTGATTGTGAAGTATTCACATGATCATTTGGATGCAGGATATGGTAATCGCCTTTACGATGCCCGAGCAATTCTAGTGCCCGATTTGCAATGACCTCGTTTGCATTCATATTGATAGAAGTACCGGCTCCACCCTGATAAGGATCAAGCGGAAATGCTTCCTGCCAGTCCTGAGGTTGATGAATCAATTCATCACAGGCTTGTTGAATAGCACTACTTTGTTGTTCTGATATTTTCTGAAAATGTAAATTCGTTTGTGCTGCTGCTTTTTTAACTTGCGCCAATGCGCGAATAAAGTGTGCTTGCTGACCTACTGCCAGACCTGAGATCTGAAAATTCTCAATCGCACGCAAGGTATGAATACCATAATAGCTGTGCTGGGGAATTTGTTTTTTCCCCAATAAATCCTGTTCAATTCGACTTGATTCTATTTGCAACATATTGTCCATGTCATATTACTCTTAGCAATGATGCACCATTCAGAATGGCATTCATTCACTATGAAGAGAGGCCCTAAAAACAAATAGAAGTGATTTAAGCAGGATTTGAAACAAAATATGTCTAATTCGAGATTGTTGTTATTTTTGTAAAATTGTGTAATTAAAATACAAAAGTTCAATGAATTTAACTGTTTATTAAAATTGCCTATTTTTCTCCAAAACCATGTGTAACTTTGTATTTTATAACCCTCTACTAATTCTTCATTTATATGAGAAAATTCTTAATTTACATAAAATATACACAAAAGCTGCTCAACTGTTACAGAGTGTAATTTTTAAACCATGTTTGAATCACTGCCCTGTGAATGCAGTTCAAAAATCATCCCGGATGATGATGTTCAAAATTTAAGGATACTCTGCCTATGAGCTCGCTTAACCCAACACTGATTACTTTTATGTTTTATATCGTCGCCATGATTGGGATCGGTTTATATGCCTATCGTGCGACATCCAATTTTGATGAATATATTCTGGGTGGGCGAAGTCTGGGCAGTGTAGTGACTGCGCTTTCCGCAGGTGCATCCGACATGAGTGGCTGGCTGCTGATGGGCTTACCCGGAGCCATCTATTTTTCCGGTCTGTCAGAAGTCTGGATTGCGATTGGCCTGATTATTGGCGCCTGGCTGAACTGGTTACTGGTAGCTGGCCGTCTGCGTGCCCATACTGAATTTCAGAACAATGCTCTGACCCTGCCTGATTATTTCACCAGCCGTTTTGCGGATAAGAAACGAATCTTACGCTTACTATCAGCCATTGTGATTCTGGTGTTCTTTGCAATTTACTGTGCTTCCGGTATGGTCGCAGGTGCGCGTCTGTTCGAAAGCCTGTTTGGCTGGGATTACACGACAGCACTTTGGCTCGGTGCAGTGGCCACGATTCTGTATGTGTGTATTGGCGGCTTCCTGGCAATCAGTTGGACCGATACCTTTCAGGCTGGCTTAATGATCTTTGCGTTGCTTATTACACCCATCATTACCTATCTGGCATTGGGTGATAACGCTCAACAGGTGGGCACCCTACTGGAAACTGCCCGTCCACATGCATCCAATATGCTGGAAGGCCTAAGTTTTGTCGCGATTATTTCTAGCTTGGCTTGGGGCTTAGGCTATTTTGGTCAGCCACATATTCTGGTGCGCTTTATGGCGGCAGATTCGGTCAAAACTATTCCTACTGCACGCCGGATCGGCATGACCTGGATGATTCTGTGTCTGGTGGGTGCAATGTCGGCGGGCTATATCGGGATTGCTTATTTTGCAGCAAATCCTGACCTTCCTGCTGCTGCAATCGTCAACCAGAATCCTGAAACCGTGTTTATGGAATTGACCAAAATCCTGTTTAACCCTTGGATTGCAGGCATCATATTAGCGGCAATTCTGGCTGCGATTATGAGTACATTGAGCTGTCAGTTACTGGTTTGCTCGACCACCCTGACTGAAGATTTATACAAAGGCTTCCTGCGTAAAAATGCTTCACAAAAAGAACTGATCTGGGTGGGTCGTGGCATGGTGATTGTGATTGCCTTGATTGCAATCTCCTTGGCCATCAATCCAAACAGTAAAGTTCTAGGTCTGGTGGCTTATGCCTGGGCTGGCTTTGGCGCTGCCTTTGGTCCTTTGATCATTTTCTCACTGTTCTGGAAACGTATGACCCTCAACGGCGCGATTGTCGGAATGGTTGTCGGTGCTGTAACCGTAATTGCTTGGAAAAATTATATGGGTGATACCGGTCTGTACGAGATTATCCCGGGCTTTATTCTGGCAGTGCTGAGCATTGTAATTGTGAGTCTATTGGATAAAGCGCCAAGTCACGATGTCGTCAATCGTTTTGAACTGGCAAAAACCGAATATCAGAAAGAAATGGCTGAAATGAATAAATAATTTTTCTATTTCAAATTAAAAAGGGACTTTATGTCCCTTTTGTTTTGTCTGAATTTATACCTTGGCTTTAGCCGGCATTTTCAGCTTGATCTGCTGGGTTTCCTTGATCACTTCCATGACCGGATAACTACGGGTTTCCTTTACCCCCGGTAATTGCCACAAAATATCACCAGAGATTTTGCGGAATTCATCCATATTGGCACAGCGGATTTTCACTACAAAATCAAAGCCACCACTAATCATATGACATTCCACGATATCGGGAATATGCTGTACCGCCTCGGAAAATTCTTCCAACACATTCGGTGTGGTTTTATCCAGCAGAATTTCGACAAAGACTACAAAACCGTTATTCAGCATAATTGGATTAAGTCGCGCTTCATAACCGAGAATAAATCCCTCCTTAGTCAGTTTTTGTACACGCGCCAGTACCGCAGTTGGTGAAAGATTCACCATCTCTGCCAGTTTAATATTGGAAATTTTCGATTCAGACTGCAGCAAATCAAGGATGCGAATATCTATTCGGTCAAGGCTTAAATAAGGGCTATTCATTAGAATTATTCTCTAAAAATGATACAAACTATAGTGAGATATTCGTCAATTATTTTGGGATTATAGATTAAAACTCATTCAACTCAAAGAACCGATTGACGCAGTACAGGAAGTCACTATGTCCACCACAATACGCCCGAATTCGCACTCGAATGCAGTGAAGCAATCGAATTACATTGCTGAATTTAAGGATAAAAACCAATACGAACAGCGCATCAATACCGCATGGCGACGCGCCGAATCCGAATGCGTGGAAACGTTGCTGGAACATAGTGAAATTTCTTCAGAACTGACAGATAAAATTCAGCGCCTGGCGTTTGATCTGGCACATTCCCTACGCGAGCGTAAAGGCTCTGGTGGTAAAGCCGGTATCGTACAAGGATTGCTTCAGGAATTTTCGCTCTCTTCTCAGGAAGGGATTGCCTTGATGTGTCTGGCAGAAGCCTTACTGCGTATTCCAGATACAGCAACCCGTGACCTGCTGATCCGCGACAAGATCAATCAGGGCAACTGGAAAGAACATCTCGGCCAAAGCCAACTGATGTTCGTGAATGCTGCAGCCTGGGGTTTGATGCTGACCGGCAAACTGATGGAAACACCACAGCAGAAAAGCTTGTCGAGTTTATTAACCGGTCTTTTAGCACGTAGTGGCCGTGGCATCATCCGTAAAGCGGTGGACGTCGCAATGCGCATGATGGGTGAGCAGTTTGTCACTGGCGAAACTATTGATGAAGCCCTGAAAAATGCAGAACGACTAGAAGATAAAGGTTTCCAATATTCTTATGACATGCTTGGTGAAGCAGCGCTGACCGATCCAGATGCGGAGCGTTATTATCAGGACTATCAAGACGCCATTCATGCCATCGGCAAGGCATCAACAGATAAGGATGTTTATAACGGTCCCGGTATTTCCATCAAACTGTCTGCACTGCATCCACGTTATCAGCGCTCGCAAATGGACCGCGTCAATGATGAACTGTATAGCAAAGTTCTAAATCTGGCAGTTCTGGCGAAAAACTATAATATCGGCCTGAATATTGATGCCGAAGAAACTGAGCGTCTGGAAATTTCCTTAGAGCTTTTAGAACGTCTTTGTTTTGAACCTGAACTCAATAACTGGAAAGGCATTGGTTTTGTGATTCAGGCCTACCAGAAACGCTGCTTCTATGTCGTGGATTACATCATTGATCTGGCTAAACGCAGCCAGAAACGCCTGATGATTCGTCTGGTGAAAGGTGCGTATTGGGATAGCGAGATCAAGAAAGCCCAGATCGAAGGTATGTCTGATTATCCGGTATTTACCCGTAAAGTGCATACTGACCTATCCTATATTGCCTGCGCACGTAAACTACTGGCAGAGCCGGACTATATTTACCCACAATTTGCGACACATAATGCGCAGACTGTTGCCACGATTTATCAGCTCGCTAATCCAGACCGCTATTATGCTGGTCAATATGAATTCCAATGTCTGCATGGCATGGGTGAACCGCTATATGAAAATGTGGTAGGTGATAAAGCGGCTGGAAAACTTGGTGTTCCATGCCGGATCTATGCGCCGGTCGGTAACCATGAAACCCTACTGGCCTATCTGGTTCGTCGCTTGCTAGAAAATGGCGCGAATACCTCTTTCGTCAATCGCATTGCTGACAAGAGTTTAAAAGTCGAAGACCTGATTGAGAATCCGCGTCAAACCATTTTAAAAGCAGCTCAACAAGAAAATGCCTTAGGTGCCAAACACCCGCAGATTCCTTATCCAAAAGATTTATACGGTGCTCTGCGTCCAAATTCGTCCGGTTTGGATCTGGCCAATGACGCAGACCTGCAAGCCTTAAATGAAGTTGCAACTGACTTGGCGAATAGCCAATTCCAGGCTGCGGCGATGGGTACTGCATTTTCAGAACTAAATACTAGCAACGCTATACAGGTTATCAATCCTGCCCAACATCAAGATGTGGTCGGCACCGTATATGAAGCCACCACTGAACAGACAGAAATTGCCCTGACTCAGGCCGTAAATGCACAAAGTTTTTGGAGTAATCTGCCGAAGGATGAACGTGCAGCCTGTCTCAATAAAGCCGCTGACCTGATGCAGGAGCGTCTGTTACCACTGATGGTTCTACTGTCTCGTGAAGCCGGTAAAACTTATGCAAATGCGATTGCGGAAGTCCGTGAAGCGATTGACTTCCTACGCTACTATGCTGGCCAGATGCTGGACCTGTCTAATGATGTACATATTCAGCCTTTAGGAACTGTACTCTGCATTAGTCCTTGGAACTTCCCGTTAGCGATCTTTACCGGACAGATTTCGGCGGCATTGGTTGCTGGTAATACAGTCATCGCCAAACCAGCTGAACAAACCCCGTTAATTGCCGCGCAAGCCGTGCAAATTCTCTGGGAAGCAGGTATTCCGCAGGATGTCCTTCAGCTATTGCCGGGTCGTGGTGAAACCATTGGTGCTCAGCTCAGCCAAGATTCCCGTATCCAAGGCATCATGTTTACCGGTTCCACTGAAGTAGCAAAAATTCTACAGAAGACCGTAGCAGAACGACTGAATCAGTTTGGCGAAAGCGTCACTTTAATTGCCGAAACTGGTGGTCAGAATGCCATGATCGTAGATTCATCAGCGCTCACCGAACAGGTTGTGCTAGATGTAGTTAACTCAGCTTTTGATAGTGCTGGTCAGCGCTGTTCTGCCCTGCGTGTGCTCTGCGTACAGGAAGATAATCTGGATACCGTACGTAAGATGCTACAAGGAGCCATGCAGCAGCTACGTGTCGGTAATCCGGTTCTACTCAAAACGGATATCGGACCGGTGATTGATGCCGAAGCCCAGCAGAATATCCAGAAACATATTGATCAGATGCGCAGTAAAGGTCATAAAGTTCATCAACTGATGTTTAATCAAGATGCTTCCGATTTGGCTCAAGGGACGTTTAGTCCACCAACCTTAATTGAGCTGCCAAACCTGAATGATCTGGAACGTGAAGTCTTTGGTCCAGTGCTGCATCTGATTAGCTATAAAGCCGGTGAACTGTCACAGTTATTGGATCAGATCAACAGCAAAGGTTATGGTCTAACCATGGGCCTACATACCCGGATCGATGAAACCATGCGGACCGTGATTTCCAAAGCACATGTCGGCAACCTGTATATCAACCGCAATATTGTCGGTGCTGTGGTGGGTGTACAACCCTTCGGTGGTGAAGGTCTGTCTGGAACTGGTCCTAAAGCCGGGGGTCCACTCTACATCTACCGTTTAATGCATCAGGTGTCTGAGAAGAAACTGGCTCAGCCTTATGCGATGCAGTCTGCTCAGGCACTACTTAAAAATCCGGTGTCGCAAGATTTTAAGGATTGGGTAAGCAAGACTTTTCCACGGGTTTCTTTGCAAGCTCCTGCTCAGATTGCAACGGGACATAGCTTTAGCCTGCAAGGTCCAACGGGTGAAGAAAACCAGTACATGATCTTGCCGCGTGAGAGTGTGCTCTCTCTAGCAGAAAATGATATGGATCAGATTCAGCAAATCTTGGCGATCTTATCGGTTGGTAGCCGCCCGGCCGTACTCGCAGACAATACTTTTATACTCAAGTATCTGCAAAGCATGCCCGCGAGTGTGGTGAAAGCTATTAAAGTTATCAAAGATATTGAATCAGCTGATTTTGAGGCTGTACTGCATCATGGCGAGACCACTGCATTGATGGATTTGCAGCAACGTATTACAAGACGACAAGGAGCTATTGTAGGTATCACGCATTTAAGCTCTGGAAATTATGAGATTCCAGTGGAGCGTTTCGTGATTGAACATGCAATCAGTATCAATACCGCAGCTGCAGGTGGTAATGCTAGTCTCATGACCATGTCAGGCCTATAAACAGCTTTAGTACTTAAATTATTTTAATCCCTTTCCTCTTATGGTCAAATCTCTCCCCTTTGAAGATTTGGCCTTTTTTTAACAGCTTTTCCAGCCTGTTTCCCTGAATAGCCTTAGGCAGAACAGCAAATTTTTGCTACCATCTTGGCTTTCAAAATATTTGCGATTTTTTACTGCATATGACCTCATCTTATCAGCAACAACTGGATGTCAAAGTTGGACGCATTAGCGCGCAATTTGCCGAATATCAACCACCTGCCCTTGAAGTATTTGAGTCGCCTGAACAGTACTATCGCATGCGTGCTGAATTCCGGATCTGGCATACTGAAGATGACCTGTTCTATGCCATGTTTGAACGTGATCAGAACAATAACAAGAAAGTGATCCGTATTGATGAATTCCCTGTGGCTGACCGCAGTATTAATGACTTAATGCCGCAATTGCTAGAAGCCTTCAAAGCCGATGCAACTCTAGGCCACCGCCTATTTGAAGTCCACTTTCTAGCAACACTAAAAGGTGAAGTACTGGCTTCCCTGATCTATCACCGTAAACTGGATGAAAGCTGGGAACCTGCAGCTAAAGCACTGGCTGAAAAATTGAAGATCAAGCTGATTGGTCGTAGCCGTGGCCAGAAATTTGTCTTGAGCGATGAGTTTGTCGTAGAAGAACTCACTGTATTTGACCGTAAATATCAGTACAAACAGATCGAAAGCAGCTTCACCCAGCCGAATGCGCAAGTCTGCCAGAAAATGCTGGAATGGGCATGTAATGCCGCGCAGCAATCTGACAAAGATCTGTTAGAGCTGTATTGTGGCAATGGTAACTTTACCCTGCCATTGTCTACCCGTTTCCGTCGTGCATTGGCAACTGAATTGGCCAAGTCATCTGTGTATGCGGCTGAATGGAATATCGAGCAGAACGGTATCGACAATATTCAGGTAGCACGTCTATCTGCTGAAGAATTTACGCAAGCTTTTAATGGTGAACGTACTTTCCGCCGTCTGCAAGAAGCCAATATTGATCTGTCAACTTATGACTTTGATACGGTATTTGTTGATCCCCCACGTGCAGGGATTGATAATGAAACACTGAAACTGCTACAGCGCTTTGAACGAATCATCTACATTTCTTGCAATCCGGACACATTACACGACAATCTGAAACAATTGTCCCAAACCCATAAAATTACCAAGTTTGCCCTGTTCGACCAGTTCCCTTATACCCACCATGTAGAGTCTGGAGTACTGCTGGAAAAACGCTAAAAATATTGTTTCAATTTATTTTTTTGTTACATAAATGGAGCTTTTGTTAGCTCCATTTTTTATATATAAAATTAGTAACTTATGCATGAATTATCTTGTTTCAATCAAATAATATCGTTCAAAATGTCTTCTGCAATCGAAAATTTGAAATACTGACTGCTGCTTTTATCACATAGGTCCTATTGCTTTATTTATTAAATTGGATATATTTCACCCTATGTTAGGTTGTGTATGAAGGCTCTATGAGTTTCTGGCAGAAGTTGTTTTCAGATGAACAACAAAATGAACACAAGAACCAGATTGCTTGTGTTGAAAATGATTGCTCTTGCAAGACAAATGAACAGCTCCTTGAAGCACTGTCTAAAGCAACTGATGAAGATATCATTATCGGAATCAAAAAAGTTCTAGCTTCTCGCGGTTATAGCCGTAAAGAACTCAATGAACTTCAGCACCTGCCGCTGCAATAAGCAGCTTAGGTCTTGATAAAAAGCATTTGCATACGCAAATGCTTTTTTTATATCTATCATTTGGATTTTTGCCTACCCTTCTTTGCTTTTAATCAGGTGGAACCTACTCCTTCTATCTAAACCTAAGTGTCTATATCTTTATTTCTTTTCAAATATGCAGATAAATGACTTTTCATATTTGCTTAGGCTATTTAGACATTATAGTTTAAGATCTGCCTCAATCAGTTCACATACAGCATTTATAAAGTTCGAAAAATTTAAAGATGACTGTCTAGACAACGAATTCTGGATAGAATTGAACCCTAAAACATCGATTAATTCACAAAAAAACAGTACACTTGCTGTTTAAAATACACTTGTTATTAAATGGCTTAATCTTTACATGCAGCGAACTAAACGGTTTCCCATAGGTGCGCATCTTATGGTTAAACATTTCGGTTATACTCATCACGGGATTTATGCCGGGCGTGGTCGTGTCATCCACTATTCTGGTTTTGCACATTTATTTAAAAAGCATCCAATTGAAATCACCTCAATTGAGAAATTCAGCAACGGCAAACCGATTCAGATCCAGTATTATGCCTCAGCAAAATACAAAGGCCGTAAAGTGGTTCGTCGTATGCGTTCCAGAATGCATGAAAATAACTATCACCTGATTATCAATAATTGTGAACATCTCTGTACCTGGGCAATCACTGGTGTAGAAAGCAGCCCACAAGTCATTCAGATGATGAATCGCCTGACGACGATCGGTTATATCAGCTCCATGATGAGCTTTATGAATAGCCTTTTCCTGACCTTGACGACCACCTGTTTCGCTCTAGCTCTCTATATCAAGAAAAAGCTACGTGACAAGGCCAAACAACGTTTAGAGCAATATCGTGAGCTACATGAGCAGGTTAAAAACAATAGCCCAGATCTTGGCAATCATTTAAAACATCGCTAGGGTCATAGTTTCTTGCTTTTAAAATTTTTAAGCCAGCCACTCAAAAATAATTTAAAAATAAGATGATTTTCATTTAATTTATTTAATGATTAGCTTTTCAATAAAATCAGTTTAAACCTAAGTTAAATAAGCTTTTTTAGCTTTAATCGCTTCAGGTAATTCTTGTCCTAAAGAACTCAGGGTTTCACGTTCGATCAATCTTACAATAGAGTCTAAAGGCAGATCATTATCCTGAAATCCAAAAGGCTCTTCCAGTTCCGCACTCAGTTCATCTAACCCTAACAGCATATAGGCAATCAGGCCGACTAGAATCGGAGTCCATAAACCAAGACTGGCTTCCAGACTAAATGGCAGGATAAAACAGAAAGAATAAACAGCACGATGCAACAGCACCGAATAGGAAAATGGTAACGGCGTCGACAGGATCCGGTCACAACCCGCCTGTATATCGCCTAAAGCCACTGTATGCTGATTCAGATTGTTATAAATAATGTCTGTAATCTTGCCTTGTTTATAGAGCAGAACCAAATCTTTCTGGATTTGTTCCAGTACCCATTGTGATGCATTGATATGCGTGGGCAATTGATCAAATGCAGCAACTTCAAAATTAGTGTGGGCCTGGTAATGCTGAATACTTTGCTGCTTCTGTCTCAAACGGTCACGTAATAAATGAGTAAACAGCATCATTCGATACAACAGGATTTCACGTGACTGATCATCAAGGACATAGCTATCACGGCATAAATGACGTGTCGTAGCAATCAGCGCTCCCCACAGCTTGCGCCCTTCCCACCAACGGTCATAACAGGCGGTGTTACGAAAGCTGAGAAAAATCGACAGAATCACCCCGAAGATGGTAAAGCCTATGGCCGGCACTGCAGGAAAGCTAAAAAAATGCGCCTGACGCAGATAGACCAGCAAGCCTGAAAGAAAAATTACCAGCCCCAAGGCAGGCAGAACTTTAGGCAAAATTGTGCCATGCCATGCAAACAGCAGACTAAAGCTATTACTTTTATCACGAACAATCATTCATTCTTTCCTGCCACGATTGAAAAAGCCCAACCGGAGTTGGGCTTTTTAGGGATTTAGCTTAAATTATTTGCCAGGTTTAAAGCTGTCTTTCAAATCCAGAATACGGTTGAACACTGGTTTGTCGCTTGAATGATCATATTGATCCGCTACGAAATAGCCTTCACGTTCAAACTGGAAACGATCTTCCGGTTTTGCCTCAGCCAGCGCAGGCTCAATAACTGCTTGAACCACTTTCAATGATTCAGGGTTCAGATTCGCCAGGAAGTCATCACCAGTTTCTGGATCAGATTCAGTGAACAGACGATCGTAAATGCGAACTTCGGCAGGAATACCTTTGGTTGCAGATACCCAGTGAACTACACCTTTTACTTTACGGCCTTCAGGATTTTTACCTAAAGTTTCAGGATCGATTGAGCATTTCAATTCAACCACTTCACCGTTCGCATCTTTAATCACTTCATCACATTTGATGACATAAGCATGACGAAGACGCACTTCACCACCCGGGATTAGGCGTTTGAAGCCTTTAGGTGGCTCTTCTTCAAAGTCTTTATGGTCGATATAGATTTCTGAAGTGAGCGGAATAATACGTTCACCCATATCTACGTTTGGATGACGTGAATGAGTCAGATCCATATCCGCTGGCAAATTGGTTAAAGTCACTTTCAGTGGATTCAATACTGCCATACCGCGAGCTGCAGTATTTTCTAAAGATTGACGGATGCAATATTCAAGCATTGCTACATCAACGATACTGCCATCGACTTTAGATACTCCTACACGCTTACAGAAATCACGCAGACCTTCAGGCGTGAAACCACGACGGCGCATACCGACAACAGTCGGCATACGTGGATCATCCCACCCGTTAACATAACCGCCTTCAACCAGCTTGCGCAGCTTACGTTTAGAAGTGATGGTGTAATCAACATTCAGACGGCTAGATTCGTATTGACGTGGAACTGATGGCGATTTAACTTTTTCCACCACCCAGTCGTAGAATGGACGGTGATCCTGGAATTCCAGTGTACAAAGTGAATGCGTAATGCCTTCAATCGCATCTGATAATGGATGCGCATAGTCGTACATTGGATAAATTTTCCATTTATCGCCAGTTTGGTGATGCGCAGAATGCAGAATACGATACAGGATCGGATCACGCATATGCACATTTGGCGAGTTCATATCTATCTTGGCACGCAATACCGCTTCGCCTTCAGCATATTCACCAGTGCGCATTTTTTCGAAACGCTCGAGGTTTTCTTCCACAGTCGCATCGCGTTGTGGCGAGTTTTTACCTGGCTCTACAAAGTTACCGCGGTTCAGCTTGATCTCTTCCGGAGTTTGCAGATCCACATAGGCATCGCCCTGTTCAATCAGTTGAATTGCCCATGCATATAACTGGTCAAAATAACTTGATGCATAGCGTGGTTCACCATTCCACTGGAAACCTAGCCATTTTACATCATTGGCAATACCATCCACATATTCCTGCTCTTCTGCATCGGGGTTGGTATCATCAAAACGCAGGTTGCACAGGCCACCAAATTCTTCAGCAATACCGAAGTTCAAGCAGATCGCTTTTACATGACCAATATGCAAATAACCATTTGGTTCAGGCGGGAAACGGGTGACCACTTGCTGGGTACGGCCAGCTGCTAGATCGTCAGTAATCACCTGACGTACAAAGTCTAAGCCTGGTTGTTGTTCCTGCTGCTGCGCTGAATCGACTGCATTCTTATTTTGGGTCGGGTTGTCGGGCAGAGACGTCGCAACATCATTTGGCTTCATGATTAATCATTCACTTCTAAAGTTAAAAAGGGATTAATGAATATGCAGTAGCTCACGCGGTCTAACTGTATTCACTAAATAAAGGTTCTTTAGTTTAACTATAGGTGAATGATCTCTCAACCGTTAACTTAGGTATTTGATTTCAATTCGTTCATTTTCAAATTGGAAAATACAATAGCTTACCAAATCGTAAAATATCCGCTTTTGACTGAGCCAGCAGATCAGTGCATGCTCTTAGGGTCAGACAAGCTTTATGAAGACGCATGATCTCGAAGAAATGACTTTGTAAATCAATGCATAAATAAGATACGATTTTTATGTTTTTAACAAAGAAAATTATGTTTTTGCTTGCCTTGTCGATTGTAGTTTGCTTATGCTTCCTTCATTCAGAAAAAACCATGGCATTAGTCCATGATTAGGAGATTACACAATGAGTTTTCCTCAAGTCGAATTAAACACCAATAAAGGTCGTATTGTTCTTGAATTAAACGCTGAAAAAGCACCTAAAACAGTAGCTAACTTCTTGCAATATGTACGTGACGGTTTTTATGACGGCGTAATTTTCCACCGCGTTATTGATGGTTTCATGATCCAGGGCGGCGGCATGGATGAAAACTTCAAAGAAAAAGCAACACGTGATGCGATTGAGAACGAAGCTGACAACGGTTTAAGCAACGATGTAGGTACCATTGCAATGGCACGTACTCAAGCTCCTCACTCTGCTTCTGCTCAGTTCTTCATTAACGTGAAAAACAACTCTTTCCTTAACCACACTGGCAAAACTGCACAAGGTTGGGGTTATGCCGTATTTGGTAAAGTAGTTGAAGGCATGGATGTTGTTGATGCAATCAAAGGCGTTCGCACTGGTAACCGTGGCTACCACGCTGACGTTCCTCTAGAGAACGTTGTGATCGAATCTGCAAAAATCATTTCTGAGTAATTTTAAATCCTCCCTAACCCTCCTTTAATAAAGGAGGGAACCACCATTTTTAAAGATGGTTTTTCTCCTCCCTGAGTAAGTTTTAAAGCACTGCTTTTAAAACGAAACGCAAGAAAGGGAGGTCGGGAGGGATTAAAAAATAAGGAAAAGATTTGTGACCTATCTGTTTATCTCAGATTTACATTTGTCACCTGATCACCCTCGACTCGTTCGGGGGTTTTTAGATTTATTGGCAGCTTATCAGCATAAAAATACCCAACTGTATATTTTGGGCGACTGGTTCAATGCCTGGATTGGAGATGACTACACTGCTCCCTGGCTGGATGAAATCGTCAGTGCTTTAAAACAGTTTAACCAGGCCGGCAATCAGATCTATTTTCTCATCGGTAACCGTGACTTTGCCTTAGGCCAAGATTTTCTGGATCAATTTTCCGGACAGCTTTTACCTGAAGTTACCAGTTTATATATAGGCTCTACCCGATACCGGATCGAACATGGCGATGCACTCTGTACCGATGATGTGTCCTATCAACGTTTCAGAAAAATCATCCGTCATCCCTGGATGTTAGGTTTTTTAAGAAAAATGCCTCTTAGCTTTCGAGCCAGACTCGCCAACGGTTTCCGCAAGAAAAGCCATGAAGCACAGCAATTGAAAAGCTATGAGGTTATGGATGTAAACCCATCTGCGGTAGAAGCAGCACTCAAAGAAACAGATGTGCTGATTCATGGACATACTCACCGCGCTGCAATCCATGATGTAAATGGTAAAAAAAGAATTGTTTTAGGAGATTGGAAAGCTGATTATGCTGAGATTTTAGAGCTGGGCAGCTCGGATATTGATATTCATAACATTCAGCTAAAAATCTGGTATTACCCATAAAAAAAGCAACTGCGAGCAGTTGCTTTTTATATTTTATTTAACTTAAACGGTATAACTGGTTAAAACCAGTATAGAAACTTTTACCATCCAGATTAAATGGATATTGTTCACCATTTTCAAGTTCAATCATCTTGCCCACATTGACCATAATCATACCATTGATGGTATTTTGCTGACGTTGCATTGGTACAACTTTGACTTGAATTTCACAACCATTAATGGCGGTCGCGATAGACCATGTATTTAAATTTTTCAAAATATTCACTCATAATATGAGCTTTTTGTGATTAAACAAGGAGAGCTATAGACTAAAAATAAATCTTATTTCTGGGTTTGCTAGAGTTTTTTTAACAGGAAAACCTGTCTTTCGTGTATCACAATCAGCTAAAAATAAACCAGCGAAAACAGTATTCGCTTTAAAGTAATTATCTTATAACTCTTTTTTGACCAAATAGCAAAATTACATTGTAATGACATATGTCAAGAGTAGTATTTTTCAGATGCTTTTTCGCCTATCTGAATGTCCAGTAAAGAAGTATTTCAACATATAAAACAAACCGATCAACATCATGATACTAAAGCCAGAGATCAAATCACCTGAATCAAGAAAGTTTAAAACTGCCAGATATCCACTAAGCAATGTATAAGTCAGCATTAAAAACGAATAAGATACGTTGCCCTAAATGATAACGTTGTTGTTTTTTTGCTCATGGATCTGTTTTTGCTGCTCAAAAAATATATCAATTTCTTCTGGTTTCATTTTACAATCCCACCCATCTTATTTTTTAAACTACTATAACTAAAGTAAATAAAAAAGCTCTGACAAATCAGAGCTTTTATAAAATATCTTCTATGTAAGTAATCAATATTGAGAAACCACAATTTACGACTCTCTGATATTTTTATAATCAATAACCGCCTTCTGACTTGATGACTTCAGCATCAGGTTTATATTTCGCCAAAAGTTCACGAAGCGAATTCATCAGAACACTGGTATCAACCCCTACTGCAACGAACTCAGTTCCAAGCGCCAGATATTTCTGGGTAGCTTCATGCTGCGTCGATAAAATCCCAGCAGCCTTACCTGATGCACGAATCCGCTGAATAGCGTCTACTACTGCTTTTTGTACTTCAGGATGGTTCGGATTCCCCTGATAACCCATAGTCGCTGAAAGATCTACCGCCCCAATAAATACACCATCAATCCCCTCAATCTTGAGGATTTCATCCAGATTTTCCAGACCTGTCACCGATTCAATCTGAATTAACAAACAGATATTTTCATGAGCAGTCTGATAATAATTCGGGATACTGTTCCAGCGTGTCGCACGTGCCAGCGCAGCACCCACACCACGAATTCCTTCTGGGGGATAACGGACTGCTTTGACCATTAATTCGGCCTGCTCCACAGTTTCTACCATAGGAATCAATAAGGTCTGTGCGCCAATATCCAGTAACTGCTTGATCAGTTGTACACTGCCGATTGGTGGGCGTACTACAGCTTGAGATGGATAAGCAGCGATACTCTGTAATTGAGAGAGCGTTGTTCTTAAATCGCTTGGGGCATGCTCACCATCAATAAAGAGCCAGTCATAGCCCGCATTTGCCGCAATTTCTGTTCCATACGCGTCAGCCAGTCCGACCCACAAGCCAATTTGCTGCTGCGTCTTTAATTTACGTTTAAAGTAATTGGTATATTGCATCGGCCCACCTATCTTGCATGCTATTGCCTGAAGTTCTTATTAAACTCCTGTTACCAGAAACTGCCAATATACAAAAGCTTGCTTTTTATCTGATTTAACTCTTAGTTTTTCATAAAATTTCACTCAAGATTATATAAATATAGACTTTGCCGATGATGTTTTTATTGTAATAATCTTTTGATCAGAAAAATCTAGATGCCTAAAGCATATTTCTAAACGCCTTATCAAAAGATTGGAGTCCATCAATGGATTTACTCAAGATCGCTCAAACCCGTTATACCACTAAAGCTTATGACCCTAACAAGAAGGTTCCAGCAGAACAATTTGAACGTTTATTAGAAATCTTACGCCTGACGCCATCTTCGATTAACATTCAGCCTTGGCATTTTTTTATTGCCGACCATGATGCCGCTAAACAGGGTATTGCCAAAGCACTAGTTGGAACTTATGCCTACAATGCTCCCAAAGTGCTGGACTCTTCACATACCATTTTATTTTGTACCAAAGCCGATATTGACGAGTTACATCTGGACAATCTGTTAAATCGTGATGATCTGAGTGGTCGTTTTAAAGATGAGAGCGCCAAAGAAGGTCAAAAGAATACCCGTACCGGTTATGTACATTATTATCGTAATGAAAAAGGTGATATTCAGCGCTGGGCAGAAAACCAGACCTTTATCGCGCTGGGACAAATTCTATTAGCTGCAGGAAGTGAAGGGATTGATGCCACTCCGATCGGTGGTTTTGATGAAGACATTCTCAGTGAGGAATTACAGTTAGCTGAACAGGGCCTGATTCCATCAGTACTGCTTACTTTAGGTTATCGCAGTGAAAATGATTTCAATGCCAAATTACCGAAATCCCGTCTGCAAGCTGAAGATATTTTCACCAAACTGTAAGCATTTTATGGTATAAAAGGGGTCTAGTGCCCCTTTTCTTGTCAATTCGGGCCTAATTTTTGCTTTATTCTCCAAACATCCAACTAGAATAACAATTAGAGGTACCCATGTCTGTTTTACCATCCAGCTCTTTAAAATTCGAATGCAAACACTGCGATAAGATCTATTTACATCACTATGCTAATGCCCAGCATCGTTATCCGCATTGTCCAGACTGCAAACAGGCAGGCTTATTGCTTGGACGGGCTGAAAAAGAAGACCTGTTACGTTATCCGCTTGAATTTGCATCTTCCTATGTTAAACAGACATTGCATATGCTAGGCAAACAACACTAATCACACCTAGAATCAACCCGATCACACTTGCAGGTTTGAGTCGTTCTTTAAAGATGAGCAATCCTGCAATCACACCAAAAATCACCACCAGAATATTCATGCCCGCAAATACAATCGCTGGCGTATCTTTGAGCATCATGTGTGCTTTGACGTAAAAAGCAATATTGGCAAAGTTCAACGCACCCAATAACAGACCGAAACCAATATCCTTGCCAGAACCCAGATGACGATATTGCAGCAGCAGATAGATCATCGACAGAATCATGGCGCAGATAAACATCAAGTTCAGTGCCACAGCAAATTGTAGACCAAGGCTGGTGGTATATTTCAACAAGACATCAATCAGTGCATAACCAAACCACACCAGACCCAGAAAAAACATTCCCTGCCTGGAGCTTTCTGATGCCTGACGGTGTGAGAATAGAATGCACAGTACAGAACTTATGCCTAAGACAATACCCAGCATCTTGAGCTGGTTAAATTGTTCCTGAAAAATGAAATAAGCAGCGGCCAGTGATAGTACAACCGATAATCGCTGGGCAATTTCAGTTTTTAAGATCCCTGCTGTTTGTAATGACTTGGCCAGAAACAGGAAGACACTCGGTAATAAAACGCCAAGCGCCAGAATCAGTAGCCATGGAGTCTGACTCATGGAAATATGCTGGATGTCTGGCTTGAACCAGAAAAAACACAATACGCTAGCTGTGACATAATTCCAGCTAATCATGTGGATGGGGCTCAAGCCTCTATTTTTAGCAATTTTTAAGAGTATCGAGACTGCAACACTACATAATGCTGCAATAAAAATCAGTTCCATATGCTGCTCTTATTCTTCATCTTTATTTATATATAAAAAAGCCCACATTCGCTGTGGGCTCTTCTTATAAATTCTTCACAAGGAATTATTTATAACGCTCAACCATTTTCTCTAAAGAGATTGGACGAATCTTGTCTGCATTACCTGCAGTACCAAATGCTTCGTAACGGTCGATACAGATTTGCTTCATTGCATCTACAGTTGCGCTGAAGAATTTACGTGGATCGAATTCGCTTGGTTTTTCAGCCATCATACGGCGCATTGCACCAGTAGAAGCTAAACGTAAGTCAGTATCGATGTTGATTTTACGAACACCGTGCTTGATCGCTTCAACCAGTTGCTCAACAGGAACACCATAAGTTTCTTTGATGTCGCCGCCATACTGGTTAATCACAGCCAGCCATTCTTGTGGCACAGAGCTAGAACCATGCATTACAAGGTGAGTATTTGGCAGTGCTTCATGAATTTCTTTAATGCGGTCAATTGCAAGAATATCGCCTGTAGGTGGACGAGTAAACTTGTATGCACCGTGAGAAGTACCCACTGCAATGGCTAATGCGTCAACATTGGTATCTGCAACGAATTGACGAGCTTCTTCAACTGAAGTTAGCAGTTGAGAATGGTCAAGTACGCCTTCAGCGCCTACACCATCTTCTTCGCCTGCCATACCTGTTTCAAGGCTACCCAGACAGCCGATCTCACCTTCTACTGAAACGCCACATGCGTGTGCCATTTGTACAGTACGGCGAGTCACATCAACATTGTATTCGTATGAAGTTGGTGTTTTACCGTCTTCACCGAGTGAGCCGTCCATCATGACTGAAGTAAAGCCTAACTGGATAGAACGTTGACATACGTCAGGGCTAGTACCATGATCCTGGTGCATTACCACTGGAATATGTGGCCATTCTTCAACTGCAGCCAAGATAAGGTGACGTAAGAATGGTGCACCTGCATATTTGCGAGCACCTGCAGATGCCTGCACGATTACAGGTGAATTCGTTGCATCTGCTGCGAGCATGATTGCGCGCATTTGTTCTAAGTTGTTTACGTTAAACGCTGGTACGCCGTAAGCATGTTCGCCGGCGTGATCCAAGAGCTGGCGCATCGAAATAAGAGCCATAATATCCTCCCAGGTAATGGGCCATATTCTACATGTTCAACTATTGCAATACAGCCAAAAAATACAATATTTTATAAAAAATCCCTGCAAAAGCAGGGATTTTTACTTGCATAGTCTGAGTTATGGTGTCATAGGCTCGGAAGCGCCTGATACAGATTGATCTACAGTCGCAGCATCTGCAGGTGCATTGGCAATTTCAGCTGGAACATCTGTATTTTTTTCATCCAGAACCGGTTTATCAATTGCATCAATTGCGGCCTGCTGTTCCGGACTAATGAACTCTTCATTTACAGCTGTTGTATTTTCTACGTCCTCGGCTGGTGTATTTTCCTGCTGGGTACAGGCAGTAAAAATAAAAGATGCTGCCAGCAATGCAGCTAAAGTGAGGTGCTGTTTCATCAAAAGATCTCATCTCCATACTCTATTGTCTGCATCTTATGACAGCTTTATTGCACTTTAATGAATCAGTGATGAACAGATCTGGAATAAATAAGCGATAAAAATAAAAAAGCTGGCATCAAGCCAGCTTTTTACATTAGGACATGCGATTAAGCACGTTCTAACAATACCGCAACTGCAGGAAGTGTTTTGCCTTCAACGAATTCAAGGAATGCACCGCCACCAGTCGAGATGTAGCCAATTTTGTCAGCAACTTCGTATTTGTCGATTGCAGCTAAAGTATCGCCACCACCAGCAATCGAGAAGCCTTCAGATTCAGCAATTGCTAAAGACAGTGCTTTAGTACCTTCACCGAACTGATCTACTTCGAATACGCCGACTGGACCATTCCAAAGGATGGTTTTAGACGTTTTCAGGATTTCAGCAAATGCTTTTGCAGTTTCTGGACCCACGTCAAGGATCATGTCATTGTCTGCAACATCTTCAACTTTCTTCACAGTCGCTTTCGCTGCAGCTAATGAACCCAGGAAGTCATCAAAGTTGATTTCAGATGCATCAGCAACCACAACATCAGTTGGAAGCGGAACTGAAACTTTTGCGGCAATCGCTTTCGCTGTATCGATCAGGTCATTTTCACACAGTGATTTACCTACATTGTAACCAGCAGCTGCAAGGAACGTATTTGCGATACCACCACCAACGATCAATTGATCACAGATATCAGACAATGAAGTCAAAACATCAAGCTTGGTAGAAACCTTAGAACCCGCAACGATCGCAACCATTGGTTTTTCAGGCGTTTTCAATGCACGACCCAATGCATCCAGTTCAGCTGCCAATAAAGGACCTGCTGCTGCTACTTTAGCTAAACGAGCGACACCTTCAGTTGATGCTTCTGCACGGTGTGCAGTACCAAATGCATCCATCACAAATACGTCGCAAAGTGCTGCATATTTTGCTGCAAGTTCAGGATTATTCTTCTTTTCACCTACGTTGAAGCGGCAGTTTTCCAGTAAAACCACTTGACCCGGCTGAACTTCAACACCGTCCAGATAGTCTGTGAAAAGTTTTACTTCCTGACCCAATGCTTCAGTCAGATAAGCTGCTACAGGCGCAAGAGACTGTTCAGCCTTCGGTTCACCTTCAACTGGACGACCAAGGTGTGAATACACCATGACAGCCGCGCCCTTTTCTACTGCAGCTTTAATTGTTGGTAATGCAGCACGTAGACGCGCATCGCTAGTGATTACACCATTTTTAACCGGTACATTTAAATCTTCACGGATCAGAACACGTTTACCCGTCAGGTCAAGGTCAGTCATACGCTGAAAGTTCATTGTAGAGCTCTCTTTATAGATATTAAAAACGAGGCGATTTTAAATGATTATGCAGAAAAAGGTTAGCATCTTTTGCAGAAAACATTATGAATGCCAAAGTTTTGTTATGATAGAAAAAAGCTTCTTCCAGATTCAGTACCTATGTTGATACATCCTGATCCTAATCTTAACCGTCTTAATGTTCTGGGCGAGCCTTTGGCAAGCTGTTGTTTTGATCCCATTACTGGGTATTTCCGTAATGGCTTTTGCCATACCGCACCTACCGATCTGGGACAGCACACTGTCTGTGCACAGATGACCTCTGAATTTCTGAATTTTTCCCAGAAAGTGGGCAATGACCTGATTACACCATTACCAGAACTGGGATTTCCTGGACTGCAACCTGGTGATTTCTGGTGTATCTGCGTTACACGCTGGGTAGAAGCTTATGAAGCTGGACAAGCGCCACCGATCAAGCTGCAAGCCTGTCACAAAGCTGTCCTTGCTTACGTTCCTCTCCATATTTTAGAAGAATACGCTGTCTAATGAATACCGCAAAAATCATCTTGGCTTCTTCAAGCCAGACCCGTAAAGAACTGATGAACCGTCTACGTCTTGATTACGTATCGGTCGTCCCGGACATAGATGAATCACCCCAAGGTGAAAATCATGCGGATGAATTAGCCAAACGCCTGGCTTTTGAAAAAGCTCGTCATATCGCTGAGCTACATCCTGATGCGATTGTAATTGGTTCTGATCAGGTAGCCTGGCGTGAAGGCGCACCAGATATCTTTATGGGTAAGCCTTTAACAATAGAAAAGGCCATTCGCCAGCTGCAGGCCAATTCGGACAAGATTGTGTATTTCAGTACAGCGCTCAGCGTTCAGCAGAAATCTACCGGTTTTGAACGTACGCTGGTAGAACATTACAAAGTCAAATTCCGCAAACTGTCTCAAGCGGAAATTGAGCGTTATGTAGAGATCGAACAGCCGCTGCATTGTGCCGGTAGTTTTAAATGTGAAAGCCTTGGGATTAGTCTGTTTGAAACCATGATCGGTCAGGATCAAACTACCCTGATGGGTATGCCAATGATTCAGCTATGTAATATTCTTCGTGAGCTAAAGATTTTAGTTCCTTAATCTCCTTTATTTTAGGCTTTATTTATGTCCCTACCTCTAGACGTTTTAGGCGGTATTACCGCTGAACAATTCCTTGCCGAATACTGGCAAAAAAAACCGCTGCTGGTACGTAATGCCATGCCTGAAATCGCAGGCCTGCTAGAGCCTGATGATGTGATGGAGCTAGCACTTGAAGAAAATGTCACTGCACGTCTGATCAAGCAGAAAGATCGTGATCCAAATCAGTGGTCGGTCAAGACATCTCCTTTATTGAAAGCTGACTTCCAGAAGATGCCTAAGCTTTGGACTTTACTGGTTCAGGCTGTGGATCACTATTCTTTCGACCTGTCTGAACTCTGGAAAAAGTTTGCCTTTATCCCTCAATGGCGTCGTGATGACATCATGGTGTCTTATGCACCTCAAGGCGGTTCAGTCGGTCAACATTTCGACTTTTATGATGTTTTTCTGGTTCAAGGCTATGGTCATCGCCGCTGGCAACTGGGGCAAATGTGTGATGCCGAGACCGAACTTGTACCGGGGCAGCCATTAAAATTATTGCCAGAAATGGATGTGCATTTTGATGAAGTTCTTGCACCCGGTGATTTGCTGTATATTCCACCCGGTCTGTCTCATTACGGCGTAGCAGAAGATGACTGTCTGACTTTCTCTTTTGGTTTCCGTATGCCAAATGTCAGTGACATGATGGACCGTGTAGGCGATAAATTTTCGGAAAATGAAGTCTTACGCAATCCATTGACTGACATCATTCGCGATCATATCAGTGCTGCGGGTGAAGTCACAGGCAATGAACTTGAATATCTGAAAGGCAAAATCATGGAGCAGTTGCATAACTCCAATGTGCTTGAAGATGCCATCATGAGCCTGATGTCAGAACCAAAATATGAAGAGAATATTCCGGAAGCTGAAGAAATTGGTACAGGTGATCTGGAAGAAGCACTTGATCAGGGCTATAGCCTGATGCTTGAACCCGCTTCACGCTTACTCTATACAGAAGAAGATGGTGAAACCTTATTCTGGGCCAATGGTGAGGGAATCTGTATTTCTGAAGCATTTACTTCAAAACTGAAGCAGATTGCTGATGGTGCGCGTGTCTTATTGGATGAAGATTTCGCTGACGAAGATATACTGGAGGATGTTGCTGAGCTATTGAATGATTCTGTACTGATGCTAGTGCCACCGGCTGAAGAAGAGTAAGTTTTTATATCTCGGTCATTTTAAGTCTATAAAAAAAGAGGATCATATGATCCTTCTTTTTTATGTATGTATAATTTTGAGATGATTAAGGCTGATAGAGTTCCATCACCACGTGTACGCAAGTATCGCCTTTCGCAGACTGAATATCCAGCATTCCACCCATGCGTTCAATACGCATTTTCATACTGCGCATACCAATGCTCATGCCATTTTTCTGCACCATCTCCGGATTAAAACCGATACCATTGTCCTGAATTTTTAAAGTCAGTTGATGTGGTTGTGTATATTCCATACTCACACTCACTTTTGTGGCCTGACTATGCTTGATAATATTGGTCAAGCTTTCTTCTACCACACGGATCAGGGTCAGACATTGTAAAGCCGTAGGTTCACGCTGCCAGACTTTAGGAAATGACCATTCTACGGCGATATCCATTTCTTCCAGCAATTGAGTAAATCGGTAACGTACTGGCGCAATCCAGATCACTGGCGTTTCAGGCACTTTATTGTCAATAGAAGAACCGCTATCGATGATTTGACGCAGGTCATCCCTAAGCAGCTTCAGCATAGATAAAAACTGTCGATTGGAAATGTTTTCGGTACTTTGATCCACCAGAATCATGGAACGCACAATCGAGCCACCTAGTCCATCATGCAGTTCATGTGACAGATTAATCCGTTCCTGCAAACGCACATTATCCAGTTCCAGCTTATGCTGATCACTCAGGCTTTTATTTAGATCTGCACTGACTTGCCGTACTTTGGATTCCAGCTGCGTATTAAATTTTTCGATTTTTTTAATATTACGATTCAGTCGTGTCCCCATAATTAGCACGACAAACAGGATAATAATCGGTGATGTATAAGGTGATAAAGGTGAGAATTCACTAACCGCCGTTTGACCCAGAATGATCAGATCTATAATGACACACAGCAAAATTCCCCACAGACAAAGCATCAGAAACAGATATTCGCCATTTCGAGTTTTAATTGCCCAGTAGCTAACATAGATGACACAACTAATATAAAGCAGCACATAGCAGACAAAAGCAACACTTAGCACTGCTTCTAAATGATCTAAAGAACTGGCTATGATGAATAGACTGAATAAAGCAGTCACCCCGATAAGTCCCCGCTCCAAACGCTGAAATTTCTGCTTCAAGAACCGAATTAGATACAGACAAAAACAGTGCATATAGAGGATAAAGAAAATCAGATTGGCTTTACCGGCCCATATACTGGAGGGAAAAGGAAAATTCTCTGTGGTTAATACATTGGAGATAAACAGAATCCACAATAATGAACTCAACACCAGCCAGCCAAAAGTGGTTTCTGAACGTCGGAATAGCCAGATAATCAGGCTAATGACTCCAATCGTACCGGATAGAATCATATTGATCTGAAAGAGCGTACGGCGATCCCAGATCTTTTTTGAGTAATGCTGGTCATTGGCCATGATGTTGTGAAATTCAATTCTGCCAAGCCCTGCACCCTGGAAACTATAGCCTCGTACATAAATCAGCAGTTCATTGTCTGTCTGCTTCAAGCCCGCAATGGGCAAAATCCAGTAACGTGGTACATTCCAGCTTTTAGACAAAGGCTCTTGCAGGTTTTGATCCGACCACAGCAGATCATCATTCAGGAAAACAGCTCCAGCAGAGTTCAGATAATCAATACCAAAAACAATGGGTTCAGCGAGACGTATATTGTCCTGACAAGACCAGCCCCAGCGAATTTTATACCAGGCACCCCCATTATATTTCGGCCAGTTATTTTTCCAGTTATCCGGTAATGTCACAGGTTGCCAGCCCGCATCCGGAATTTCGAGATGACTCGGGACTTGAACTTTTTGTTGCTGTTCAATATTCACCTGACAAAGCTCGTTAATCTGAAAATTATTCTGTGCCAGACTGATGCAAGAGAATAGGCTCAGCCAGCTCCCTATTATCAATAAAGCGATGAGCCTTAATCTTTGTCTAAACATCTTGCTAACGGATAGCATTCGCACTAAAGAATACCTAAATGCCGGGCGGTGCTGACTGCTTTGGTCCGCTTGCTGACAGAGAGTTTGCGGTAAATATGCTTGATATGACTTTCAACGGTATAACGTGACACACAGAGTTCATCAGCAATTTCACGATTGCTAAGCCCCTGTGCCACTAATGAAAGAATTTCTTTTTCCCGTTGTGTCAAGCTTTCCTGTTCAGGATCAAGTACGATCTGCTCCAAAGAGGAAGATGGCTCTGAACTGGAAATCTGCTTGAGAATTTCCCGCGCAATAAAAGGATCAATGGGAGCTCCGCCGCGCAAAATACTACGAATTGCGAGACTCACTTCTGTATCATCGCGTTCCTTGAGTACATAACCGGTTGCTCCCGCCTTAATTGCTTTTAACAAGCTATCCTGAGTGCTCCAGGCAGATACCACTAGTATTAAGGTTTGTGAACCGAGCTCATGTATTTTTTCAATAATGGAAATGCCATTTCCATCTGGCAGTCCAAGATCAATCAGTGCTAAACAGAACGGTTCTTGTTGCAGAAGATATTCGGCTTCCCTGACATTATTGGCGAACAGCAATACCTCATCACTATATCCCAGATCCTTCAAAATATTTTTTAAACGGCACTGAATGACATATTCGTCTTCAACAATTAATACAGGTACCGGTAGTACGGCGTCTTGTGCTGTCATAAGCACACCCCTTATCGTTATTCTTATTACCCCATTGAAATTAAAATATAAACAAAAAAAGAAGAAAAATCATGAGTTTTTTTAACTTTATTGTGAGTAGCTCTAAGTATGAATAATTTTGAAAGCAGAGTTCTTGTTCTTGGAAAATTTAAATTTATAAAACATAAAAATGCCATCTATTTTCAGATGGCAATTTTTTATCTTCCAAATATTAGGAGCAGTTTATTTTTTGCTTTTCTTCTCAGGACCATATTGCTGCTTCAAATACTCCACAATATCTTTGGACTCAAACATTTTTGTATTGGTATTTGGGTCAACGAGATAAGGAACCTGAATATTATCTCCCATTACTTTTAAGACCTGTTCACGCTTACCACCCGGTAAAGGTTCATATTTCCCCGGTTTTAAACGCAGTTTTGCCAGACCTTGATCCTGCCAACGTTCTTTTGCCACATTATGATAGATGTAAGGGATTTCCAGTTCAGACAATACGCCCCGGACAATACGGGTATAAGGACTGGCTTCAAAGCCCCACAGCTCAAGAAGCTGTTCAGGTGCAAGGGTATTCTTCGACAACGGTTTAGCCATGCCACCACGTAGCCCATTTACCATCGTACCTGCAATGGCAGCAACCGGTACTTTTGGATAATTTGAATACTTAGCTGGAGTCTTACCTGTCTTGCCATAATGCTTAAACAGATGATGAATAATATCCTGAGATTCATATAGCTTGTCTCCAGTATTTTCATCTACTAAAAATGGAAACTGAAGTTTGCCACCCTGCTGTTTCACTTCAGGACGAAAGCGTTTACCGCCTCGTGGGCACGGATACACTTCATAATCGAGATTCAGTAAAGTCATGACCTCACGGACACGACGACAGAATGGCGATCCTTCATATTCATAAAGCTTGAGAGGCTTTTCAGGCTGATTCGGAAATGGTGTTCCAGTGGTACCACGTCCACCTTCCAGAAATGCGGATGCCAATGCCTGTGCTACTTTAATCTGATGGCCTAACATATCGTCTGTCCTCTTTATTATTTTCAAACCGTGAAAGCAGCAATCTAAACTGCCTGACTTCCACGGTATAGCTTGTTTTTGTATATTTTCAATAACCGGAATTAGTCCACCAGTTGTTCTTTGGACAGGACAATGCCGTTGTTATCGGCATAAACGTATTCACCTGATTTAAAGGTCACGCCACCAAAATAAAGCGGCACATCAACTTCACCAATTCCCTTGCGGTTGCTCTTTTGAGGAATAGAAGCCAAAGCATGTACACCAAGATCAAGCTCAGCAATCGCATCGACATCACGGACACAGCCGTAAATAATCACACCATTCCAGTGGTTTTTCACCGCAGACTCAGCAATCAGGTCACCCATCAATGCACAACGCATCGAAGCACCACCATCTACAACCAGAACCTTGCCGGTACCATCTGTCGCCAATAACTCTTTTACTCGAGAGTTATCTTCAAAACATTTTACGGTCACAATCTGGCCGCCAAAGCTTTTACGTGCACCATAGCTTCTAAAGAATTTGCCATCCAGGCATGGGGTGACCACCTGCAAGTTTTTATCCGGATTGTCATCAAGCAGGTCACAAGTTACAAATGGTACGCTGGACACGATTTTTTACCCTCATTTCATTTTTTGTATGGCTAAATTATCATAAATTTCAAATTTCACAGTCTGATTCAGCGCTGCATATACCATAGTATGAGCCACCTGCTCTGCTGTCACTGGCTTGTATTTAAAAGAATCGGGGATGAAATGCGAAAACTTGTCAAACAGGTTCTGTGCCGCGTCTTCCAGTAAACGCTGATGATCTCGCTCACCAATCAACAAAGAGGGTCGGAACAAGCTGATACGCTCCAGAGACAAGGTCTGGATATAATCCTCTAATTCACCCTTTACCCGGTTATAGAACAGTCTGGATTTTGAATTGGCACCCATCGCACTAATCAACAGATAATGAGCATCCGTTTGCTGCACCAGTTCGGCAAAATGGGCGTTGATGGTGTAATCGGTATTATAAAAAGCTTCTTTGGAGCCGGCTTTCTTTAGCGTGGTACCCAGACAGCTAAAGGCATGAGTATGGCCACTGACATCCTGATCATTGAGCATTAAGAAATCCTCAACGACCACCTGCTTGACCTTGTGCCACTGTTCAAATTCTGGTTGATGTTTACGCACGATGACGCTAATACGCTTACAACTAGGTTCATTTACCAGCTGTTGTACCAAAGTCTTTCCGACCAAGCCTGTAGCGCCAATCACGATAGGATATGTAATGGTTTTAGTCATTTTTTGTACGATCTCCCTGCTTAGATACTAATCTAACGTTTTCTTTAGAATTTTTCTGCAACTAAAATGTTGTCAAAGCATGTCAAGACTTGACTTAAGCCCATAGTTTCCTCAAAATATGGCACTTGTTTACGGGCTGGTGATAGTTCTTCTGATGTGGTTTTCAGTTGAGTTTCAGCCCGCCCAGACCAATCTATTTCAAGGAGTGCACGAGTGGCAAACTCTGCTCAAGCAAAAAAACGTGCTCGTCAAAACGTTAAAGCACGCAAACACAACGCAAGCTTGCGTTCTATGGTTCGTACATATCTTAAACGTACAGTAGCTGCTATTGCTGCTGGCGACTATGCTGTTGCTACTGAAGCTTACAAAAAAGCTGTTCCAGTAATCGACCGTATGGCTGACAAAGGTATCATCCATAAAAATAAAGCAGCTCGTCATAAGAGCCGTTTGAACGCGCAAGTTAAAGCATTAGCTTCTAACTAATCGCAAATCAAAAGAAGCCCTTTTAGGTAATGCCAGTCAGTTAAGCAAATTTTAGTAAAATGTAGTAAAAATGAGTGTATGTAAATACGCTCATTTTTTTATGTCTTTATCTGAACATTTAGAATCCACTCTTGAACATTCTCTCCCATCACT
>NZ_VOZD01000060.1:0-1391 GCF_013419915.1 Acinetobacter sp. YH12043 | reverse complement strand
TAATGCCAGTCAGTTAAGCAAATTTTAGTAAAATGTAGTAAAAATGAGTGTATGTAAATACGCTCATTTTTTTATGTCTTTATCTGAACATTTAGAATCCACTCTTGAACATTCTCTCCCATCACTCAACCATTTTTGTGAACTTATTGATTTAAATTGGATTGAAACAAGCCTGCATCAAACAGGTAAGGCATCAATCAGAAGGAGAAAATTACCTGCTGAGCATGTGGTTTGGCTTGTTATTGGGCTTGCCTTGTTTCGAAATCAACCCATCAGCTATGTTGTAGAGCAATTAAACCTCGTGTTTGGTACAACAGAATATTGTGTTCCTAGTGCAGCAGTCCAAGCACGACAACGTTTAGGACAAGAGCCTTTAAGTACCTTATTCTCTCTGCTCAGCCAAGCATGGTTTGATGAAACACAGCAACAATATTCAAACTTTCAAGGACTTAGCATATGTGCTGTTGATGGGGTGGTTTGGTCTATGCCGCTGACCGAAGAGAACTTTAATCATTTTGGCTCATCTAAAGGTAAAACTGCTGTAGCACCTTACCCACAAGTGAGAGCCACGTGCCTAGTCAATACCAATACCCATGAAATCATAGATGCCCAAATAGGCAGTATGGATCAGGGTGAACTCACATTAGCAAATCAATTATCTCCACCAGCACAAAGTATTACATTATTTGATCGAGCTTATTTCTCTGCTGATTTTCTAATAGGGTGGCAAACACGTGCAGAATCAAGTCATTGGCTGATGCGAGCAAAAGATAATTTACGTTATGAAATTATTAAACGGAATTCCCCACATGATTTTCATATCAGGATGCCAATATCACCTAGAGCCAAGAAGCTTAACCCAACGTTAGGGGATTATTGGGAGGCACGTTTGATTGAAGTTGAGCAGGCAGGAAAAATCAGACGTTACATTACTTCATTATTAGATTCAAAGACATACCCACTTATAGCCTTGGCAAAGTTATATGCTCAGCGTTGGGAAATTGAAATGTGTTACCGAGAAATTAAAAGCAATTTGCAGAAAGGTAAGCTCTTAAGAAGCAAGCAACCAGACTTAATTTATCAAGAATTATGGGGTGTCTTGATTGCCTATAATGTTCTGAGACGACAAATGAAACATATGGCTCAACGAGCTAAAGTAAGTCCTTTGAGAATCAGTTTTCATATTGCATCTATTGCCCTTCTTAATTTACTCAGATTCGACTCTTTGGCTTCTGCAGGTAATCTCCCCAAACATCTGGAAAGTTTAATGGAGAAATCTAATCGGTATGTTATACCTGAGAGAAGAGTGAGGAGTTATCCAAGGGTTGTAAAAGGAAAACCTCAAAAATACCCAAGAAAAAGCCAGTCAATCTCTTAACTGACTGGCATTA
>NZ_VOZD01000059.1:0-1392 GCF_013419915.1 Acinetobacter sp. YH12043 | reverse complement strand
GTAATGCCAGTCAGTTAAGCAAATATTAGTAAAATGTAGTAAAAATGAGTGTATGTAAATACGCTCATTTTTTTATGACTTTATCTGAAAATTTAGATTGCACCCTTCAACATTCTTTACCTTCACTTAGCCATTTTAGTGAATTTATTGATTTCAACTGGATTGAGGAAAGTCTGCATCAAACAGGTAAGGCATCAATTAGAAGAAGGAAGTTACCTGCTGAACATGTGGTGTGGCTTGTCATTGGACTCGCTTTATTTCGAAATCAACCTATCGGATATGTCGTAGAACAGCTAAAACTTGTATTTGGTACAACAGAATATTGTGTTCCTAGCGCAGTAGTACAAGCACGACAACGTTTAGGATCAGAACCTTTAAATGCGCTATTTTCTTTACTTAGCCAAGCCTGGTTTGAAGAATCTCAGCAGCAATACTCAAACTTTCACGGTCTGAGTGTGTGCGCTGTTGATGGTGTTGTTTGGTCTATGCCTTATACAGATGAGAATTTTGCACACTTTGGTTCATCTAAAGGAAAAACTGCTGATGCTCCTTATCCACAAGTGAGAGCAACCTGCTTAGTAAATACCGCGACCCATGAAATTATAGATGCTCAAATAGGTAGTATGGATCAAGGTGAACTCACACTGGCAAGCCAATTATCTCCTTGTTCACACAGTATTACCCTATTTGATCGAGCCTATTTCTCTGCAGATTTTCTCATCGGGTGGCAAAAACGTGCAGAAGAAAGTCATTGGCTTATGCGTGCAAAAGATAATTTACGGTATGAGATTGTGGAGCGTAATTCGCAACATGACTTTCATATTAGAATGCCGATATCAACAAGAGCTAAAAAACTTAATCCAGCCTTAGGAGACTATTGGGAGGCACGTCTCATTGAGGTTGAGCAGGCAGGTAAGATTAGACGTTATATCACTTCACTAATAGATTCAAAGAGATATCCATTATTAGCTTTAGCAAAACTCTATGCCCAGCGTTGGGAAATAGAAATGTGTTACCGAGAAATCAAGAGTAACTTACAGGAAGGGAAGCATTTAAGGAGTAAACAACCTGCCTTGATTTATCAAGAATTATGGGGAGTCTTTATTGCCTATAATATTCTAAGAAGACAAATGAAATATATGGCGCAACGTGCAAAAGTCAGTCCTTTGAGAATGAGCTTTCATATTACCTCTATTGCTATCCTTAACCTATTGAAGTTTGATTCTTTGGCTTCCGCAGGTAATTTGCCTAAACATCTAGAAAGTTTAATGGAAAAATCTAAAAGGTATGTTTTACCGAAAAAAAGAAGTAGAAACTACCCACGAGTTGTGAAAGGGAAACCACAGAAATACCCAAAAAAATGCCAGTCAATCTCTTAACTGACTGGCATTA